>NVWO01000008.1 GCA_002746255.1 Rhodospirillaceae bacterium
CTTTTGCCGCCGGGACATTGGCTGGCGTGCGATCGGGAAATAGTTTTCCGCCGCTACGCTGCCTCTTTCGCCGCATCTTTCATCGTCGTGGCCAGCAGCACATAGGCCTCTGTCCACGCAGATTTGACCTCTGGCGTAAAGGCATCGCCCAGGCCCTGCCCGAGAGTCCAGAGCAGCGCTTCGCCGACCGTGTCGTAGTCTTGTGCCTTAACGCCATAGTCAATATGTCGCACACCAAGGTTGCGTACGGCAGGCACGATTTCGTCGAGCTTGTCCAGCCCGTTCACCGCCGTTGCAAGCATTGCCATCAGCTTTTTCCCTTGCCCCACCATTTCACCCTTGAAAAGGGCCTTCAGTTTGGGGTTCAGTTCGAAGAGACGGGCATAGAACATGGCCGCTGCATCTTCGGCGATCGGCACAACTTTCTGAAACGTGCTTTGCACGAGTTTGATTTCTTCCGGGGACATTTCCTCTTAACTCCTTTTGTGCTGCGATGCGCGCCATTGTCGTTAAGGGTCGTTAAGGAAGCGTAAGGAAGGGGCGGATAATTTGCCAAAAAGCAGCAAAAAATCAGACGATAATATGAGGGGGCTAGCGCTTTGGGGGGCGTCTTGATGCGCTAACGCATCCCGGTTTTGCGCGCTAACGCACGACATCCTTGCCCGCTTCTTTCATCAGGTTTGCGATTTCCCCATAGAGCTGGTTCCAGGCATTGCGTGCCTCAGGCGTAAAATCCGGCCCAAGTTCCAGCGCCAGCATCTCCAGAAGGGCTTCGCCGAAAGCCGTGTAATCGGTTGGCTTCACATGGAAGCGAACGTGCTGGATGCCTAAATTTTCGATGGCGGGCGCGATGGCGTGAAGGCTGTCGGCGGTTTTCGCAATCATCCGCAACATCGCCATCAGCTTCTGTCCCTGCTCCCGGATATCGCCGAGGAAAAGCTGCCGCAATTCCGGGTTACGCGTGAAAAGCCGTTCGTAAAAAACAGCCGTGGCGCGGTCTGCTTTTTTTTGCAGAATCGCGAGGGTTGTCTGAACACATCTTGTTTCCTCAGGCGTCATTGAATGTTCCGTCATCAGCACGTTTTTCCACAGCCGTTATAGCGTGTCTTTGCGGCGTTCGGCGAAAAAGGCCACCAGCGTGGCCTTGCAGGCGGCTTCATCGATGCCGCCGGTGACTTCCGGGCGATGGTGGCAGGTAGGCTGGGAAAAAATACGCGGCCCGTGATCGACGCCGCCGCCCTTGGGGTCATAGGCACCGAAAACCAGTCGGCGCACACGCGCAAAGGAAATTGCAGTTGCACACATGGGACAGGGTTCCAGGGTGACGTAAAGGTCGCAGGAAGGAAGCCTGGGGCTGCCAAGTCTGCGCGCGCCTTCGCGAAGGCAGAGCATTTCGGCATGGGCGGTTGGGTCGCAAAGTTCCTCCGTCCGGTTGCCGAAGGCGGCCAGCACGGTGTCTGTCCGGCTATCGACAAGGACGGCACCGACCGGGATTTCACCTCGTTGTCCTGCGGCGTCGGCCTGTTTTTGCGCCTCTGCGAGGGCCGGAAATTTTCGTGTCCCCATCGGGCGAGAGTGAACAGCCGCCATGGGCCCGTCAAGTGGGCGGGCGGGTAGGAGTTGCCCCACGCCCCATGGGCGTCTTACATTCCCTTCCCATGAGATCGCCGATCATTGGAATAACCCTCGACTGGGAAGCGCCGGGAAGCTATTCGAAGCTTCCATGGTACGCGCTTCGTGAAAACTACGTCAGCGTGCTTGTGGACCGGGGTGCCATTCCCTTCCTGCTACCGCACGAACCGGAATTGGTGGACCGCTATCTGGAGCGGATCGACGGGCTGGTTGTAACTGGCGGAAATTTTGACGTCGATCCGGCTTATTTCGGGGCAGAGACACGTCACCAGACGGTGATGACAAAGGACCGGCGAACGGCATTTGAACTGGCCATGACCCAAAAAGCTCACACGCAGGACTTGCCGCTGTTGGGCATCTGTGGGGGGCAGCAGCTTTTGAATGTCGCCCTTGGCGGGACGCTGATCCAGCATATTCCAGATGCGGTGAAAAACGCCCTTGCGCACGAGCAGCCAAATCCCAGGGACGAACCGGGCCATGATGTGGCGATCACGCAAGGCACGTTGTTGCATCGCATTGTGGGCACGCGGCGCCTTGCCGTGAACAGCGCCCATCACCAGGCAGTGGATATGATTTCTGGAAATGTGGTTGTCAATGCGACGGCGTGCGATGGCGTCATCGAAGGGATCGAAGATCCGACCCGGCGCTTTTGCCTTGGGATCCAGTGGCACCCGGAATATTTGATTAGCGAGGGGGATGGAAAAATTCTTTCCGCCTTCCTTGCCGCCGCTGCAGAAAAATGACCAAAGCAAAAACAGCAAAAACAGCCGCCGTGGTTCCCGGCGAGCGGCTTGCAAAACGCATCGCGCGCGCCGGCCTTTGTTCGCGGCGCGAGGCAGAGCGCTGGATCGAGGCGGGCCGCGTCGCCATTGACGGGAAAACCGTCGCCAGCCCGGCCATCAATGTCCGCGACCAAACCCCCATCACAGTGGATGGCAAGCCGCTTCCCAAGGCGACGCATGCCAGACTTTGGCTGTACCACAAGCCACGGGGTCTGATGACGACCCATCAGGACCCAGAGGGCCGGCCAACCGTTTTCGCGCATCTGCCGCCGGAACTGCCCCGGGTGATTTCGGTTGGCAGGCTGGATCTGAATTCCGAAGGCTTGTTGCTGCTGACAAACGATGGCGATCTTGCCCGTCAGCTTGAACGCCCAGCCAACGGTTTGCAGCGGTGTTACCGGGTGCGGGCTTTTGGCCGGATTGAACCGGCGGCCCTCAACCGGCTGGCAAAGGGGATCACGGTAAACGGCGTGCGCTATGGAAAGATCACGGCAAAGATCGAAAAACGGCAAGGGGCGAATGTCTGGCTTGGTTTCGACATTTCCGAAGGAAAGAACCGGGAAGTTCGAAAGGTGCTGGAGCATCTTGGCCTGCGGGTGAACCGATTGATCCGTGTCGCCTATGGGCCGTTTCAGCTTGGCCAATTGCCCCAGGGGCGGGTGAGCGAAGTGCCAAAGCGGATCCTGGAAAAATGGATGATGGGAAAGGAACCACGCAAAAAATGACGCTTCGCATCATTGCCGGAAAGCATCGACGGCGGCGGTTGACGGGGCCGAAGGATCAGCACATCCGGCCAACCTTGGAGCGCGTCCGCGAGGCGGCCTTTAATGTGCTTGCCCACGGTGTGCCGGGTTCAGAGGGTCCGCCCCTGCCGGAGGGCGCGCGCGTCCTCGATGTGTTTGCCGGAAGCGGTGCCATGGGGTTCGAAGCCCTTTCCCGGGGGGCGGCCTTCGTCACCTTTCTGGAGGGGGACGCTCAGGCGCTTGCCCTGCTGCGTGAGAACGCTGCCGTCCTTGGTGAGACGGCGCATGTTGCGATTTTACGTTCTGATGCGACCAAGCCCGCGCTCGCCCGTCCGGGTCGCGCGCGGGACGCAGTGGGTGTGGCTTTTCTGGACCCACCCTATGGCATGGGCCTTGGCGCACCGGCGTTGATCGCTCTGCGCGACGCGGGATGGTTTCTGGAAGGCGCCGTTGTGCTTATCGAAATGGCGGCCAAGGAAGCGTTTGCACCGCCGCCGGGGTTTCGGCTGTTTGATGAACGCCGTTACGGAACGACGCGACTTGTTTTTTTACGTTATGAAACAGCGGGACATGAAACGGCGGCGTAATTTTACGCGCCGTATTGATCCGTCTCGTCGAAATCGGATTTTTCCTGGGTGATTTCCGGGATGGTTTCCGGTTCGTCTTCCCGAAGGTAGGCTCGCAAACAGGGCAGCCACCAGGCCAGGGTTGCGGCAGCGATCAGCAAAAGTGTCGTTGCGCGTAGCTCGAAAAGAAAAAGATCAATGACGAGCAGGACGATTGCGCCGAGGGAGATCAGCTCGACCTTTGTTCGCGAGGCAAGAAAATCGCGAAAGGCTTCGAGAAAATGTTTGTCCGGTGGTGACGTTTCCATGGGGTTTTTTAGCGCCTTCCGAACAGGCGTTCAATGTCCTGTAATTTTAGCTCAACATAGGTCGGGCGGCCATGGTTGCATTGGCCGGCATGGGGCGTTTTCTCCATCTGGCGAAGAAGGGCGTTCATTTCGTCCGCTGTCAGCCGCCGTCCGGCCCGGACACTGCCGTGACAGGCCATGGTTGCGGCAACGTGGTTCAGACGTTCGCGTAAATTCAGGCTGTCGTCAAATTCCTCAAGATCGTCCGCCAGGTCCTGGAGCAGGCCTTGTGGGTCGGCCTTGCCCAGAACCGCCGGGATTTCGCGAATGACGATGGCGCCGGGCCCGAAAGATTCGACGATCAGCCCAAGTTCGGCCAATTCTTCGGTGCGTTGAAGAACGCGCGCGGCTTTTGCCTCGGTCATTTCGACGACTTCGGGAATCAGCAGAATTTGCCGCGCAATTCCTTTGGCTTTCAGCCCTTCCAGCATGCGCTCCAGCACAATGCGTTCATGGGCGGCATGTTGATCGACGATGACGATGCCGTCTTGCGTCTGGGCGACAATATAGGTTTCGTGAAGCTGGCCGCGGGCGGCCCCCAGGGGATAGGCGGTCGCGGCGTCCGCGTCCGCATCTTGGGGAGAAAAACCGGCTTCCACCACTCGCGCACCCGGGGCGTCCATGCCTGAAAACTGGGCACGGTAGGCCGGTGCGGGCGCGTTCAGCGTCCCGGGGGTCCCCATCCCGGGTTCCGGGCGCAACGCACCAAGGGCGGCGTCGGCAACGGTTGAAGCGGCTCGGTGGCCGGCCTCGCGAAGCGCGTGGCGCAGCGCGCCGACGACAAGCCCGCGCACGACCCCCGCATCCCGAAAGCGGACTTCGGCCTTCGCTGGATGGACGTTGATGTCGACAAGTTCGGGGGCTATTTCAAGAAAAAGGGCAAGCAGGGGGTGCCGGTCATGGGCCAGCACGTCCCGATAGGCTCCGCGCACGGCACCAAGGAAGAGAGGGTCGCGTACCGGTCGGCCATTGACGAAGAAATATTGCATGCGCGAATTTGCCCGGTTCAGGGTCGGCAACCCGATCTGGCCGGTCAGCGCCAGCCCTTCGCGGGCGGCTGCAATGGGAAGCGCATTTTCCCCAAAGGCGCGCCCAAGAATTTTGGCGAGCCTGACGGCGCGCGCGTCAAACAATTCGCCGGAACAGGCATCGAAGCGAAAGATATCGCGCGTGCCTTCGGAAAACCGGAAGGAAATTTCAGGATGGGCCATTGCCAGCCTGCGGACGGCATCGACGGCGTGATGCAATTCCGTCTGCGGCGTTTTCAGAAATTTCAGGCGTGCCGGTGTTGCGAAAAAAAGATCGTGCAGCTCGACGCGCGTTCCCGGCGTGCCGGCCGCCGGCATGACGGCGCCTTTCTTGCCGCCTTCGATGGCGAGGCATGAAGCGGAAGACGCGTCGCGTGTCCGGGTGGTGATCGTCAGGCGTCCGACGGCACCGATGGATGGTAGCGCTTCGCCCCGAAAGCCAAGGGTGACGATGTTCTGAAGGTCATCGTCGTCCAGCTTCGAGGTGGCATGGCGCGCGACGGCAAGGGAAAGCTCGTCCGCCGTCATGCCAATGCCGTCATCGGTTATGGCGATACGGTCGCGTCCACCATTCGTCATCACGACATCGATGCGTGTGGCACCGGCGTCGATTGCGTTTTCGACAAGTTCCTTGACGACGGAAGCGGGCCGTTCGATCACTTCGCCGGCGGCAATCCGGTTGACGGTCGTTTCCGGAAGTTGGCGGAGCGTCATGACGCGGTGTTTTCCATGGCGGAAATTTTCTTTAGCGTGTCGCGCATCAGCCGCTTGCTTTCTTCGACGGCGGGTTGGGTGAAGGCGTCCACGCCAAGCAGATTGGCGGTGAGAATGGTTTCCAGCATGAAATGCATGAGCAGCGCGCCAAGGGTGGTTTCATTGACGGCGGAAAAATGAAAGAGGCGCACCGGGCGGCCATGCCTGGCCAGGGTTTTGGCGGTGGCTTCGCCGGAAGCGGCCAGCAGGTCGCCCATCCTCCGCCCCGCCAGCCAGTCAAGGGACGGATCGTCCGCAAGGTCTTTGGGGATCAGCGGCCCCTTGCCGCGGCTTTTTGCAAGCAGCAGCGTGAAGAATTTGTCGCGCGGTCCATCGAGATAGAGTTGCAGCTGGCTGTGCTGGTCAACGGTGCCGCGCGCGTGGACTGGTGTTGTGCCGTGCCCGTCCTTGCCCAGGCTTTCTGCCCATAATTGCCGGTACCAGAGCCCGAAAGGGGCCAGACGGTCGCAATAAGGCATGAAGACGGCCTGATGGGCCGCCCGGGTTTCGGCCAGGGCGACGTGCAGGGCGGCGCCGATTGCCGGTTCGGCCCTGGCAGGGTCCGTGGTGCCAAGGGTCGCGTCCAGAACCTGGCGTGCGCCTTCGCGCACGGCAAGGGGATCGACGCCGGCGATCATGGCCGGCAGCAGCCCGACAAGGGACAGCACGGAAAAGCGACCGCCGATCCCGGGGTCGTGATCAAGGCAGGGGATCGACCAGCGTTCGCCCTGACGGCGCAGCGCATTGCTGCCCGGTTCCGTGACGATGGTGAAATGTTTGGCCAGGCTTGCGTCGCTTCGCTGCGTGCGCATCCAATCAAGGGCGGCGAAGAACTGGGCGAGGGTTTCCGCCGTGCCGCCGGATTTCGAGATGACAAGGAATGCCGTTTCTTCGGCAGGCAGACTGCAAAAGAGACCCGTGAAGCTTTGCGGGTCGATGTTGTCCATAAAATAGAGACGGGGCGCATCTTGGGGGGGGGCAAATTCGCTGGTGCAAAGCGCCGCCAGGGTCTGGCCGCCGAGGCTGGACCCACCCGTGCCGAGAATGACAATATGTTTAAAATCTTGCCGGTGGCGGCTGGCGATGGCGGCAAGTTTGGCCAGATCGTCCTTGGCCTCAGGCAGGGTAAGCAGTGCCAGGCTTCCCCTGGCGCGATGGGTGCGCAGGCCGTCTATTCCGGCGGTCGTTTTTGCAAGGGTGCTTGCGAATGCGTCTTGGCAAAGCCCGCCTTCGCCGATCGTCGCGTCGAAGCAGGTTTCAATGGCTTGCTGATAGGGCATTTCCGGAGGGTCCATTGCGTGGCGTCTCGTCCAGATCAGCCTACCAGAAGGCCGGGATGCGGAAAAGGCGGCGTGCGCCGGCTATTCGGTGGCCGGGGCGGGGGATGTGAGCCCTTCCGGTTTTCCGACGATGACGACGTTAAGGACGTCGGGTTTCAACAGCCGTCTGGCGACGCGGGCAACGTCCTCGACCGTCACCGCCGCGATGTAGGCGTTGCGGCGTGTGAGATAGTCGATGCCAAGGCGGTTTTTCTGAATGGCGATGAGAACCCCGGCAACCCGGCTGGTGCTGTCGAGGGAAAGGGGGAAGGCGCCGGTAAGATAGGTCTTGGCGTCCGCGAGTTCCGTTTTCGAAACACGCGTCTCAGCCATGCGTTTCCACTCGGCGCGGACGAGTTCCAGGGCAAGGGCCGCCCGGTCGTTGCGGGTCGCGAGACGGCCCATCAACAGCCCAACGCGGTCGAGGGGTTGGAGGGTGCTGTAAACGTAATAGGCAAGACCGCGCTTTTCGCGAATTTCCTTCATTAGTCGGCTGCCCATGCCACCGCCAAGCAGGTGGGTCATGACATAGGCGGCGTAGTAATCCGGGTCCGTCCGCTTGACGCCGATTTGCCCGAAGGTGATGACGCTTTGCGGGATCGGTTTTTCGATCACTGTTACGTCGCCCTTGCCCTTGACGACGGCATCACCAAGGGGTGTTTTGTTCTTGGGGCGAGCTGGAAGGGCACCGAAGGTTTGGTCGAGAAGGGGGCCAAGTTCCGCAGGCGAAATGTCTCCGGCAACGCCGACAATCAGATTTTCACGTGCGAGATGGCGGCGCGCAAAGTCGCGCAGGGCCGGGGCATCGATTGCGTGAAGGCTTTTCTCCGTCCCGCGTCGTTGTTTCCCATAGGCGTGATTCGGAAAAGCGGTGCGAAGCCAAATGCGCTGGGCGATGGCATCGGGATCGTTTTCCAGATGGGCCAGGCTTGTCAGAACCTGGTTGCGGATGCGTTCAATCGCCGGCTTGTCAAAACGCGGTGCCACCAGCGCCAGACGCAAGAGATCAAACGCTATTTCGCGATTTTCCCGGAGCGTCTTCAGGCTTCCGGAAAAATCGTCGCGACCGGCATCGAAGCGCAACGAAATGGCATTTTCTTCGAGTGTCTGGCGAAAGTGTTGCGAATCAAGTGGCCCCGCGCCTTCGTCAAGAAGCCCGGACACAAGATGGGCAAGCCCTTCCTTGCCCTTCGGGTCCACGGCGCTGCCGCTTCCCCGAAAGAGAATTTTTACAGAGATGACGGGAACGGATTTGTCGCGTGCAAGCCAGGCTTCGATGCCACCGGCGCTGACAACGCGTTCGATGGAAAGTGCCGAAACGCTGCCCGGGGCAAGCAAGGCAAAGGCAACGCCAAGCATGCTGAGGCTGCGTTGCAGGCGGCCTCGGGTGCGCAAAATTTTGGGAATCCTTTTTTGAAAAATCATGGGCGATTCCCGCTTTCCATTGCGGGCGCTTCGACTGGAAGCAGCAGGCCGGTTGCGGAGCGGTCAATGCGCAAGACGTTTTTGGCGGCTTTTAGAACCTGGGCTGCCGTGACCTTCTCGATGCGCTCCGGCCAGCGTTCGACATCGGCAATCTGAAGCCCGACGGAAAGCGTCGCGCCCAGCATCTGGGCACCGGTATCGAGGCTGTCGCGGGCATAAATGGCGCTTGCACGCAGGCGGCGGATCGCACGCGCGACCTCTTTCTCTTCGACGCCATGGCGTAGCAGCTTTTCAATTTCTGTGTTCACCGCCGTTTCGATGGCTTCGATGGTCACACCGGGCACCGGCGAGCTGTAGATTGAGAAACTGGCCGGGCCACGGGTCACCGGGTCGTAATAGGCACCGGCTGCGGCGGCGAGTTTCTGCTCGACGACAAGTTGCCGGTAAAGCCGGCTGGTGCCGCCGCCGCCAAGAATTTCAGCCAGCACCTCAAGCGCCTGGGCTTCATCCGCCGCTGCGCTCGACTGGTTCGGTGCGAGATAGCGGCGGAGGAAGGAAGGCTGGCGCACTTCGGTTGAGTGCATCACGACCCGGCGCGCTTCCTTGGTGCCGGTTGTTTGTGCCGTTCCACGGGGGCCGATTTCACGCCGGGGGATGGGCCCATAAATTTTTTCTGCAAGCGGCCGCAGTTTTGCCGCCGTGACGTCGCCGGCAACCACAAGAATGGCGTTGTTCGGCGCGTAGTAGCGTTGATAAAAGGCCAGCGCGTCTGCCGTCGTCAGGCTTGCAAGCTCATCGGCCCAGCCGATAACCGGTTTCCCGTAGGGGTGCTTGCCGTAAAGCGCCTCGGCGACTTTCAGGCTTAGCTTTGCTGCCGGGTTGTTCTCGAATCGCGAGCGGCGTTCCTCCAGCACAACGTCGCGTTCCGGCAGGACAATCGGATCTGTAAGGACTAAATTCTGCATCCGGTCCGCCTCCATCTTCATGACGCGTTCCAGGTGATCGCTGGCGATCGTTTGATGGTAGGCGGTAAAATCTTGAGAGGTGAAGGCGTTGTCGGTTCCCCCAAGGCGGGCCACAATTTTCGAAAACTCGCCTGGGGCCATCGTCTTCGTGCCCTTGAACAGCAGATGTTCGAGGAAGTGCGCCAGCCCGGATTTCCCCGGGGCTTCGTCCATTGCGCCGATTTTGTACCAAACCATGTGGGTGATGGCGGGGATTCGCGGATTGGGGATCACGACGACGCGAAGGCCGTTTTTTAAGGTAAAGCTTTCTGGGTTGAAAATGGCTGCTGAGGCCGGCGAAGACGTAAAAAGGAAAAAAGAAAACAGACTGAGAAAGGCAACGCGGGCCGCGATCTTTCGATGGGAAAAGCAGCCAAGTCTATTCGTAGCCAAAAGCACCGCCGCTGTCGTCATCGGTTTCCGTTCCGGGTGCAGACGGCACGGGCTGGCCGTAGATTCGCCGGTATTCTTCAACCGGATCAAGCAACGCCTCCTCCTTTTGTTCTTCCTCGCCCATGAACAACAAGGTCTCAGTGAGGGAGCGTTCAACCTGCGCCGGTGCGCCGCTTTCTGTGTTCAGGAGGCGGCGGATCTCCGGGTCCGCGCGCAGGCCGCCTGCTTGTTTTAAAAGGACGAGCTCTCCGCTTGAGCGGGTGGCGGCATTGGCGTCGTCCATCCCATATGGCCGGTCGTCCTTGATCCCAAAGACGGTCTTGCGACTGCTTTCTGCCGGGTCAACTTTGTTCGGGCGGGCAGCGCCGGGCTTTGGCGGTCGTAGGCCATAGTTCGGCGGCATGCTCAACGGGGGCTGGTTTACCACCTGGAATTCATCCGGGGGATTGCTTTTTGTGCCGTAAATGAGGTCGTTTACGATCTGGCAGCCGGAAATCGCCGGTACGAGACCAAGCAGGAGGAAGGACAGGCAGGTGCGGTAACGGGCCACGAATTTCCTCACTTCTTCCAGGAGGCTTTCAGGATGCCTCTTTATTTAGGCAATTCTCGCCGTTCCAGCAAGGTATCGATCACGATCATCGTGACACCGGCGCTGATGGCCGCATCGGCCAGGTTGAAAGCTGGCCAATGGGCGCCAAGCACGTGAAAATCCAGAAAATCGAAAACGGCACCATAGCGTAGCCGGTCCACCGCGTTGCCAAGGGCACCGCCGACGATAAGGCCGACGCCCCAGCCGGTCCAGGGCCGGTGCGTACGCCCAAGCCAGATCATCAGCAGGAAGGCGGCGCTGAAGGAAAAAAAGGCGAGCAGCATGGGCGCCGGTGCGCCCTCGCCACCCAGGATTCCAAAGCTGATTCCCTGGTTCCAGACGCGGACAAGGTTGAAGAAGGGGGCGAGGGGAAGAAAGCCATCCGGCCCCGTCAGCACCTGGTTCAAAATCCACCATTTGCTCGCCTGATCGAGAACCAGAACAAGGGTGGCAATCCATAGGCCGGTCCGGATCATGACGACGGCGTTTCTTCTACCGGGTCGCGGTTCCTGACACTTTCGGCGCAGCGGTGGCACAAATCGTCATAGCCGGCATCGGTTCCGACTTCTTCGAGGACTTTCCAGCAGCGCTCGCATTTTGTTCCGGGGGCGGTCTTTGGCACGACGGCAATGCCGGGCACTTCGGCAAGGCAAAAGGCATCTTTTGGCGGCGTGCCTTCCGTCAATTCGGCGCTGGAGGTGATGAAGCAATCTGCCGCGTCGATGCCTTGCATCGCGGCCAGGTGGTCGGCGTCCACATAGACAAGGGGGGCCGCCGCCAGGGAGGAGCGGATTCGTTTCTCGGCGCGCTCGATTTCAAGCGCGCCGGTGACGACGCGGCGGACATTGCGGATTTTTTCCCATTTTTCGGCCAGCGCATCGTCGCGCCACGATTCTGCGATTTCCGGGAAGAGGTGAAGGTGCACGCTTTCTTCTTCGCCGGGAAAGCGTGTGCGC
Source organism: Rhodospirillaceae bacterium (assembly GCA_002746255.1). NCBI lineage: Bacteria > Pseudomonadati > Pseudomonadota > Alphaproteobacteria > Rhodospirillales > Rhodospirillaceae > Rhodospirillaceae bacterium. Next base: position 11,538 of record NVWO01000008.1, read on the forward strand.
CACGCTTCTTCTGCCGTGAAGCAGAGAATGGGCGCCAGCCAGAGGGTCAGGCAATGGAACAAATCGTTCATCACCGTCCGGGCGGCGCGTCGGCGCATGCTTTCGCGGTCGTCGCAATAGATCGCATCCTTGCGGATGTCGAAATAGAAGGCGGAAAGTTCAACCGAGCAGAAATTGTGAAGGGCAATGGTAATGCCGGTGAAATCGTAATCGGCGGAACGCTTCCGGATTTCCTGGTCAAGTTCCCAAAGGCGATGGTGAACCCAGCGTTCAAGCTCCGGCATGTCGGCGATTTCAAGCCGCTCGGTTTTGTCGAAACCCTTCAGGCTGCCGAGAAGATAGCGCAGCGTGTTGCGAAAACGCCGATACATATCGGCCTGATGCTTCAGAATTTCCTGACCGATTCGAAGGTCGCCGGTGTAATCCGACGTGCCGACCCAAAGCCTTAGAATATCGGCCCCGTATTTTTCGATGACTTCCTGGGGCGAGACGACGTTGCCTAGGGATTTCGACATTTTATGGCCGTCCTCGCCGAGAACGAAACCATGGGTCAGTACGGCTTTAAACGGTGCCCGCCCGCGCGTGCCACAGGATTCAAGCAGCGAAGACTGAAACCAGCCGCGATGCTGGTCAGACCCTTCGAGGTAAAGGTCGGCCGGCGCGGAAAGGTTTTCGCGGGCTTCCAGAACAAAGGCATGGGTTGCGCCGCTTTCAAACCACACGTCGAGAATTTCGTAGATGGGTTCGAAATCATCGGGCGAATAGGCGTCACCCAGGAAACGTTCCGGGGGGCTGGTAAACCACGTATCGGCCCCGTCTTTGGCAATGGCTTCGACGACGCGGTTCATCACGCCTTCGTCGCGCAATGGCTCGCCGGTTTTTTTGTTGACGAAGACGGCGATTGGAATGCCCCAGGCGCGTTGACGCGACACGCACCAGTCGGGGCGATCCGAAACCATGGCGAACATCCGGTTGCGGGCCTGTTTCGGAATCCATCGGGTGGTGTCAACGGCTTCCAGCGCTTTTTTGCGCAGGCCGTTCGTTTCCATGCTGATGAACCATTGCGGCGTCGTTCGGAAGATCAGCGGCGCCTTCGATCGCCACGAATGGGGATAGGAATGCGTGATCTTTCCGGCCCAGAGCAGCGCGCCCGTCTTTTCCATGGCGCTGAGGATTTCCGGGTCGGCCTTGAAAATATGTTTTCCAGCGAACAGCGGCACGTGCTCGTAGAAGCGCCCGTCACCGGCCACCGTGTCGGGCACTTCAAGCCCGTGGGACTGGCCGACTTCGAAATCCTCGGCCCCATGGCCGGGGGCGATGTGAACAAACCCGCTGCCCTGGTCCACCGTCACATGTTCACCGGCCACCAGCGGCACCTCGAAATCATAGCCCTGGTCGAAAAGGGGATGCCGCAGGGAAATTCCGGAAAGATCGTCGCCCTTGAAGTGGGCCAGAACCTTGTGGCTGGCGATGCCGGAATCCTTCAGGCTGGCGTCAAGCAGCGCATCGGCAAAAAGCAGTTTTTCGCCTATTTTTGCGAGGCTTTTGGCTTCCAGTCCGGTGGCTTCCAGTCCGGTGACTTCGATCAGGGAATAATCGGTGGTTTTGCCATAGGCCACGGCGCGGTTGCCGGGCAGCGTCCAGGGCGTCGTCGTCCAGATGACGACGCTGGCATCAGTTAGTGCGGCGTCTGAGGCCGATGCAATCGGAAAGCGCACATAAATCTGCGAAGATTTGTGATCGTGATATTCCACCTCCGCTTCCGCCAGCGCCGTCTTTTCGACGACGGACCAGAGGACCGGCTTCTTGCCCTTATAAAGGCCGCCGTTCAGAAGGAATTTGCCGAGTTCCTCGACGATCTTCGCCTCCGCCTCGAAGGTGATCGTCATGTAGGGGTTTTCCCAATCGCCAAGCACGCCCAGGCGCTGAAACTCCTGCCGCTGGATGTCGATCCATTGGCGGGCAAATTCGCGGCATTCCTCGCGGAAGTCGATCAGCGGCACGGCGTCCTTGTCCTTGCCGGCGGCCCGGTATTTTTCCTCAATTTTCCATTCGATCGGAAGGCCGTGGCAATCCCAGCCGGGGACGTAGCGGGCATCTTTTCCCTGCATCTGGGCAAAGCGGTTGACGACATCCTTCAGGATTTTGTTGAGAGCGTGGCCGATATGCAAATGGCCGTTTGCGTAGGGGGGGCCATCGTGAAGCACGAAGGGCTCACGGCCTGCGGCCTGTTCGCGAAGCCGCTGGTAAAGACCGATGCGGTCCCAGTGCTTCAGAAGGCCGGGCTCAAGTTTGGGCAGGCCCGCCTTCATGGGAAAGGTGGTCTGGGGAAGAAAGACGGTTTCTTTGTAACGGCTGGCCATGGGTAGGGTTCCTACGCGGGATCGGTCGTCTTCGCAAGAACCTCGAAGGCCTGGGCCCGGTCTTTCGCCATCTGAAGCTTCAGGGTTTCCGCGTCTGCAAAGGTTGCGTCTTCTCGCAGGTAAGCGATCAACTGCACCCGAAGCTGCTTGCCGTACAGCGTGCCGGGGGCGTTGAAAAAATTAACCTCAAGGCGCAGCGACTGGCCATCGAAGGTGGGGCGCGTTCCAAGATAGGCGACGCCGTCTTGCCAAACAGTGTCCTTGCCGGCGTCGCACCCGGCGCGAACGGCGTAGATACCAGCCTTGGGGCGCAAATGGTCGCCAAGCGCCAGATTGGCGGTTGGAAAGCCAAGGTCGCGGCCTAACCCGGCGCCGTGCTCGACGCGCCCGGTGATTTCCCAGTAACGGCCAAGCAGTTTTGCGGCTTCGCCGGGCCGGCCATGGCGAAGGTGGTCGCGAATTTTCGTCGAGGAGAAGGGGTCCCCCTGCGCCATGACCGGGGCCACGGCCGTGTACCCAAAGCCGAACCGCGTTGCTAGGGCCTGGAGCATCGCCGCATCCCCTTTGCGTCCCTGACCGAAGCGAAAATCGGAACCCGTCACGGCATGGGCAATCTGCAGGTTTTCGGCAAGTTCGTGTTCGGCAAAACTTTCCGCCGAGCGGGCCGCAAACGCGGCGTCGAAATGCCGGACGATCAGGAAATCAATGCCGAGACGTTCAAGTGCGTGCGCCTTGTCGCGAAGGGACGTTAGCTGGAAGGGTGGCGCCTCAGGCGCGAAAAAGCTTCGCGGATGCGGATCGAAGGTAAGAACGGCGGTGGCGGTGGCAAGGGCTTGCGCCTGGCTCCGCGCTGCGTCGAGAACGGCGCGGTGTCCACGATGGATGCCGTCGAAATTGCCAATGGCAACGACCGCCCCCTTTGCTTCGGGTGGAACGTCGTAGGTATGGCGGAGAATACGCATTGGCGGTGGCGGCCTCTAGGAGGCGGTGGCGGCCTGGTTTTTTGGCGTGACCATGACGATGGCCTCGCCATCGACGACGATCTTTTCGTTAACCAGGCACTCCGTTTTCAGATGAACGCGTTTCTTTTCCAGGATGATTTCCGTGACCGTTACCCTGGCCCATACGGTGTCCCCTGCCTTGACCGGCGCCTTGAAGCGCAAATTCTGGCTTAGATAGATACAGCCGGGACCGGGCAGCTTCGTGCCGATCACCGTCGAGATGAAGCTGGCCGTGAGAAAGCCATGGGCGATGGTTCCTTTAAACACCGTCTGGCTTGCAAATTCGTTGTTGAGGTGGACCGGGTTCGTGTCGCCGGAAATGCCAGCGAACAGGACGATATCCGTATCCGTAATCGTCTTGGCATAAATGTCGGACATGCCGACAGCAAGGTCTTCAAGGTAATAACCGTGCAGGTCTTTCATGAATTGGGTTCCAAATTTGGTTGCGGCTGCCGCCGACGCGTATGATTGCGGCGCAATATACCGGAAGCCCCCCCTTTGCAGCAAGCTGCACCCTTGCCCCGCCTGACAATCGCGAGATTAACCCGGAATTAATGGAAAGTGGCGTATTTTCGGGGCTGGAGAAAGGCGTCGTCTTTATGAGCGAAATCAGCAAGCATCACATACCGCGAAGGCCCCCGAGAATTCCGAAGATTCAGGAGCGCGTCGAAATCACCATGAGCGATGGCGCGGTGTTGACGGGCCACGTTTTCATCGAGGCGACGATGCGGATCCAGGATCTGCTGAACGATGCGCCCCGTTTCTTTCCCCTGATGGATGATAACGCCGAGGTGCATCTGATCAGCAAAGCCGCCATTGCGCGCGTGCGTCCTTACGACGGCTGAGACTGACTGTCAGGATTGTTTCGGCTTTCCAGACGGTTTTCGGCAACCTCCTTCCGAAAAGGCAGCAGCAATAAATTGCCAAGGCCAAGCCTGGCAAAGTTGCGATAGGCGTTAAGGCCGATTTCCACCCCCAGATGCCCCCTTGCCGGTGCCTGCTGATAGGTGCCGCAGAGGCGATCCCAAATGGAAAGCGCGAAGCCGAAATTCCGGTTTGTTTCGGCGCTGTCCGTCGAATGATGGATGCGGTGCATCTCCGGGGTAACGACCAGAAAACGCAAGCCGTGTTCCAGCTTCGCCGGCAGGCGGACATTGCCGTGATTGAAAAGCGCCGTCCCGTTCAGGATCGCTTCGAAGAGAAGAACGGCCAGCGGATCGGCACCGATGGCCGCGACGAGTCCTACCTTGAAGACCAGGGACACAAGAATTTCGACGGGATGAAAACGGATGGCGGTCGTCGTGTCGAAATCCATGTCGGAATGGTGAACCTGATGCAGTCGCCAGAAGACGGGCAGGGCGTGGGAAAGAACGTGCTGAAGATAAATTGCGAAGTCGAGGAAGACGATCGCTGCCGCAATCTCGATCCAGCGCGGCCAGTCGAGAACGTTCAGCAACCCCCACCCGGCGGCCTCCGCATGGATGGCCATGGCGTAAGCTGCCGCCCCCAGGGTGAGGCGTACGGCAAGGGCATCGACGAGAAGCATACCTAAATTCGCCGTCCAGCGTTTGGTCTTCGACTGGGTTAAGACGCGGCGCGGCGCGGCCACTTCCCACAGCGCCATGACGGCGAAAATCGCAAAGAAAGCGCCAAGGCGAATCCAGGCTTCCATTGGCCATGCGTCCATGGGAACGGGTCTCCTTTAAGCGTTGCACAGCCTAATGTGAGGGCACATGTGGGGCAAAGGCAAGTGGGCAAAGGCAAGGCGGCTTTTGGCATCTCAGGCAGGCGGGATGTTTGATCCATCAACGGATTGTGAAGGCCGCCCTTCGTCCTTCGGGGGTAAGTTTGCAGGATAGAGGGAGAATGAGGATGGTTCGTCGGTTTTCGTTTTTTTTGGCCGCGTTGCTGCTGGGGCTCACGCTTTCCACCGCCAGGGCCGGATTTGTTGATGACCTTTTTGCACCCAAGGTGGAGCCATGGGCGCAGTGGGAAGCCTTTGACCCAGATTCGAAGATCCGGGTCAGCCATCTCGCCTGGGCCCGTTTTCTTGCAAAATATGTTGAATTGACCCCGGACGGGATCAACCGTGTCGCGTATCACAAGGTCACCGAAGCAGACCGGGAAAAGCTTGAAAGCTATCTTGCAGCCCTTGGAAAAACGGCCGTGCCGGCGCTTCGCCGTGATGAACAGCTCGCCTATTGGATCAATCTCTATAACGCGCTTACCGTGAAGGTCATCCTCGATCACTATCCGGTGGCCAGCATTCGCGACATCGACATTTCGCCGGGCCTGTTTGCCGACGGCCCGTGGGACGCAAAACTGGCCAGCGTTGGGGGGCTGGAACTTTCCCTGAACGATATCGAGCACCGCATTCTGCGCCCCATCTGGAAAGACCCGCGCGTTCACTACGCAATCAATTGTGCGTCGATTGGCTGTCCGAATCTTCAGACCTTTGTTTTCGAAGGCGACAAGATCGACGAAATGCTGGATGAGACGGCGTTTGAATATATCAACCATCCGCGCGGCGCGCGGGTTGAAGAAGGCGCGTTGATTGCTTCCAGTATTTTCGTTTGGTTTAAAGACGATTTTGGCGGCGACGCGGGCGTATTGCGCCATTTGCAAAGCTATGCCGACCCGGCATTGAAGGCTGCCCTCGCCGGGATCGTGGCCATCGACGACGACGACTATGACTGGTCGCTGAACGACGTCGCTGCTTACGAAGCGGCCATCGGGGGCCTCACACCCCAAGGGGGCTATACGGCGCCCGAGGCCGTTGCGCTTGCGCAATGGGAGGTGCACGCGCCCAAGTCGACGGAAACAATCGACCATGCCGCCTGGGGGGCTTTCCTTGCCAAATATGTTGCCCCGGGGGAGGACGCGATCAACCACGTCGATTATGGCGCGGTGACGGAGCCGGATAAAAAAGCGCTTAAAGCCTATATCAAAGGGCTGGCAGCGACCCCGATCGAACACTACAGCCGTGCCGAGCAATTCGCCTATTGGGTTAATCTTTATAACGCGGCCATTGTCGAACTTGTTCTCGATCATTACTGGCTGGGCAGCATTCTCGACATCGATGGCGACCTCGCCGCCGATAACGGACCATGGGACGCAAAGCTTGTCACCGTTGCGGGGGTGAAGCTGTCGTTTAATGACATCGAAAGCGGCATCCTGCGGCCCATCTGGAAAGACCCGCGGGTTCACTACGCATTAAGTTCGGCGGCTTATGGATGTGCGGATCTCCAACGCGTTCCATTTACGGCGGCGAACAAGGAAGCCCTGCTGGAGAAAGCTGCGGCTGCGTATGTAAATCATCCGAGGGCTGCGCGCGTCCGCCAGGGTCAGTTGATCGTTTCCGCCATTTACTCCTGGTATCTGGAGGACTTTGGCGGCGATGATGAAAGCGTACTGCGCCACATCCGGAAATATGCATCGCCGGAATTTGGCCGGGAACTCGCCGGGATCGAACGCGTCGCCAAAATTGATTACGACTGGTCTTTGAACGATGCCGGGCGGGCGCCATGGTCGGAAACAAAAAGCCTCGGGAGCTATACGAAATAACGGTTCCCCACACGCAAACAATCGTCCGGGCGGCCTGGATCGCGCTCGGGCTTGCGTTGGTGGGCGCACAGATTTTTCTGCTGGACCTTTCGGAGGATTTTGAAGGCGCGTACCGAATCCCCGTGCCGGCGACGTTGCGCCTTGTCGCTCTCGGCATCACGGCAGGGGTTCTTTTTCTTACCCTGCCATTGCTTATCCGGCGGACGGTAAAAGCGCCGGCGCTTTTCTTCTGGATGCTTGGCGCCGGCCTTGCCATGCGCCTCGTTCTTCTTCCCTCGACGCCCATCCTGGAAGACGATTACCACCGCTATTTTCTTGATGGTGCCGTCGTTGCGCTTGGGCACAACCCTTATCAATATGCGCCGTCCGATTTGTCCAAAGGGGCGGCACCGGAAATTACGGCGCAACTCGGGCCGCGCGCCAGCGACGTTCTGGAACGCATCAACCACCCGGAAATACGAAGTATCTATCCAGGCCTGGCGCAAGTCTTCTTTGCCGGCTCCCACGGGCTTATGCCCTTCTCTCTGGAGACTTGGCGGGGGGTGCTGTTGCTTGCCGACATGGTTTCCATGGCGTTGCTGCTGGTCTTGCTGAAAAGCCTTGGGCGGGGGCCGTTTTGGGCCGCGCTTTTCTGGTGGAATCCGCTGCTTGTCAAAGAATTGATCAACGCTGCCCACATGGATGGCTTGTTGCTTCCCTTTCTGATCGGCGCGCTTCTTCTTCTGCTACGCCGACGGCATTGGCTTGCGAATTTTGCCCTGGCCTGTGCTGCGGGGGTAAAACTTTGGCCCATTGTGTTGTGGCCGTTCTTTCTGCGTCCCTATTTCGAAAAACAGGGGGATGAAAAGCAGGGCTTCAAAACCCATGGCGCGTTTTTCCTTGCCGTCCTGTTCTTTGCGGTCCCCTTCGGTCTTTTTCTTTTGCCCCAGCTTCTGGCGGGCCTTGATGAAGGGGCCGGCCTTGTCGCCTATGGGCGGCAATGGGAGATGAACGACGCTCTTTTTCCTCTCGTGCTGGGTTTTGCAAAAGGGATGCTGGCGCCCTTTTCGTTTTCAGGTCTGGCACCGGATGTGGCGCGCGGGCTGGTTCTTTTCGCCGTTCTTGGGGCCAGTTTCTGGCTGGCGCGCGGGCGTGGCGACGCGACAATTTGTTGCGGCATGCTTCTTGTGACCGCCCTGCTTTTCCTTTTAAGTCCGGCGGTTTTTCCATGGTATTACGCTTGGCTTCTCCCTTTTCTTGTGCTTTGCCCCCGGCTTTCGCTGCTTGTGCTGACGGCGACGCTGCCGCTCTATTCGTTACGCTTTGTGTTTGCCGATGCCGGCTTTGCCGATCTTTTCGATTCCTGGATCGTCTGGGTTGAGGTGGGGCCCGTCCTGGCGTTGTTTGCATGGGAGATGCGTGGCCGATGGCAAAAGAAGCGGGGCTTTCATGCGGCATGAGATGCGCATCGGCGTTGTCATCCCGGCGCGGGACGAAGCGCTAGCCATCGGCAGGGTCATCGCGGCGATCCCTTCCTGGCTGGACGAAATTGTCGTTGTGGACAATGGATCGAGAGATGGCACGGCGCAAATTGCGCGCGCCACGCGTGCGCGCGTCGTTGCCGAGCCCAGACGTGGCTATGGCCGCGCTTGCCAGCGGGGCTTGCGCGCGCTTGGGTGCGTGGACGCTCCCATGGATGTCATTGTCTTTCTCGACGGGGATTTCAGCGATTACCCGGAAGCGATGGCCGATCTGGTGGACCCGATTTTAGAGGGCCGTGCGGAACTCGTCCTTGGTTCGCGTGTTTTGGGCGCAGCGATGAAAGGCGCGCTTACCCCGGTTCAACGATGGGGAAACTGGCTTGCAACATCGCTGATCCGGTTTTTTTACGGGGCTGATTTTACGGATATCGGCCCCTTTCGGGCAATTCGGCGCGACGCACTGGCGCGCCTTGCCATGGCGGACCCCGATTATGGCTGGACGGTGGAAATGCAGATAAAGGCGGCGAAAATGCGGCTGGCCTGGATGGAGGTCCCGGTCCGCTATCGCCCCCGGATCGGGGTTTCGAAAATTTCGGGCACGTTTTGGGGAAGTTTCCTGGCAGGAAAGAAAATTCTTTTCCTTATCCTGCGCGAGCATTTTTGGCCGTCGCCGTTGCGCGCGCACCCTTTGGAGGATGGATGATGTCTGCGACCATCGCGGTCGCGCGCGTTGAATCATGCGCGAAAAAGATTGGTGCCCCCAGGGAGACTCGAACTCCCACGTCCTTACGGACAACAGATTTTGAGTCTGCCGCGTCTACCGGTTCCGCCACAGGGGCTATGGCAGCCTATCCTAGTCTTCCAGTGGGCGCGGTCAATGGCGAGACGCGGCCAAGGCTTGAGGGCTTGCACGCGCCCGGCCTTCGGCGTTTGATTGGGGCCAAGCGAAGCCAGAGGCTGCTTGGATCAGGAGGTGCGAGACATGTTTGATGCGCTTTATGCCCGCACGATGCGGCTTGCCGCCGGGCGTCGCGCGCCGGTCGTGCTGGCGGCGGTTTCTTTTGCGGAAAGCTCGTTTTTTCCGGTGCCGCCGGACCTGCTGCTGGTTCCCATGTGCCTGGCGTCGCGCCGTCGCGCCTTTTTCTTTGCGGGGATCTGCACGGTTCTGTCTGTCGTCGGCGCGCTTCTCGGCTATGGCATAGGCTTCTTTTTTTACGAGACAATCGGCCGTCCGGTTCTGGAACTTTATGGCTTCATGGAAGCCTTCACGGAATTTCAGGGCCATTACCGCGAATGGGGCATCTGGATTGTCGCCGGGGCCGCTTTCACGCCTTTTCCCTATAAGGTGATTACGATTGCAAGCGGCGTTGTCGGCATGAGCCTTCTTCCCTTTGTGCTTGCGTCTTTTGTGGCGCGCGGCCTTCGCTTCTACATTGTCGCGGGGCTGGTCTGGTATTTTGGTCCGCGGGTCCAGGGCTTTGTCGAAAAAAACCTGGCGCCGCTTTCCATTCTCGCCTTTCTGGTGGCGATTGGGTTGTTTGTTCTTCTGGGGTACGGGATATGACCCTTACGCCAAGGCCAGTGTTTCTTGGGTTTTTGGGTGCCAGCCTGGCTGTGCTGGCGACGGCCTATGGCTTTGAATTTCTGGGCGGGCTAAAGCCCTGCATCCTTTGTCTGTATCAGCGTGTGCCCTACGGCCTGGCAGCGGGCATTGCCCTTGGTGCCTTTTTTTTCTCGCCCCATCGCCGTGCGGCGGTCGGGGTGTTGTTTCTCCTTGCCATTCTCTTTTTCGCCAATGGCCTGCTTGCCTTTTATCATGTGGGCGTTGAGCGTGGCTGGGTTGCGGCCTCCTGTGGTGGTATCGATGCCAGCGAAAGTCTGGACGCGCTGCGGCAATCCCTTTTAAACACGCAACCGGCGCCGTGTGATGAAATTGCCTGGTCCTTTCTGGGCCTGTCGATGGCAGGGGTTAATGCTATTGTGTCCATTGGTTTGGCAATCTGCGCCATGACGGTGGCCTGGATTTTTGAAAAAAGGTCAGGGGCGTGACGTCCAGCGGAAAAGAAAAGCCTAGCAATCAAAAAAAATTCATGCGGTTGCCGGGTGACCCTTCGCCGGAAGAGGAAATTGCGCGCATGATCCGCGTCGATCACGCCGGCGAATATGGGGCAGTTCGGATCTACGAGGGCCAGATGGCCGTGCTTGGCCGCTCGGGTCAGAAAGACGTCTTGCAGCACATGCTGGATCAGGAACGCGCGCATCTGGAAGTCTTTGAAAAATGGATTGTCGATCGCCGTGTGCGACCGACGTTGCTTGCGCCCTGTTGGCACGTCGCCGGTTATGCCCTGGGGGCGGCGACGGCGCTTTTGGGGGAACGGGCGGCGATGGCGTGTACGGCTGCCGTCGAAGAAGTGATTGGCGAGCATTATCAGGGACAGATCGACCGGCTTGGCGAGGACGAGAAGGAATTGAAGGAAACCATTGTCGCATTTCGGGCTGACGAGCTGGCCCATAAGGACACCGCCATTGCCCATGGTGCGCAAGATGCACCGGCCTATGGTGTGTTAAGCGGTGCCATCAAGAGCGCTTCGCGTCTGGCAATCTGGCTTTCGACACGGGTCTGAGTGCAAGCGTGTATCTCGGCGGTTGCAGCGCGGCGTTTGCGTTTTGGCGCTTATGCCTCGTCGGCGGCGTCGAAGGCAGCCACAAGAAAATGTCCGCCAAGGGCCAGTCCGGCCGGATCAATGCCATGGCCAAGCCCTTTTGAAATATGAGATTTTACGCGAACGCCGACGCCGGTGAGGGCGTTTTCCGTCATCGTCTGCGCCTGTACAGGGATCAGGGGATCCTCTGAGCCATGGATCAGAAGAACCGGGGGCCTCGCCAGAATTTCGTCAGCCAGATGCTCGGGCCCGACCAGCATGCCGGAATAGCCGATGATGCCAGCGGGTGCCTGCACCCGGCGAAGCCCGACATGAAGGGCCAGCATCGTGCCCTGGGAAAAGCCGATGAGAACGAGGTCGCGCTCGGTAAGGCCGCGTTTTTCAAGCTCGGAATCGAGGAACGCATCCAACGTTGGCGCCACCGTTAAGGCACCTTCATGCATGCGCTCTAAATCAAGGTCGCCGACCGGAAACCACTGGCGACCGCCTGGCAGTTCGTCGCAGGCCTCGGGCGCATTGGGCGAAATAAATTCCGCATCCGGGATCATCTCTGTCCAATGGGACGCCAGTCCGATCAGGTCGTGCATATCGGCACCATAGCCGTGCAGCAACACGACAAGCCGTTTTGCCGGTTCCCCATTGGCGGGAAGGTGGGTGGCGGTTTCAAGATCGGTGGCGGGTATGTTTGACATGATGACGTTATGTAGGCTCCTCGATGAAAATGGAAGGGGGCATGTCTTATGCCGGGCGCATTTCCTTGTCTGCCCATAGGGCGAGGGTCAGGAGAAGAAGCGCCCCCGCCTGATGGGCAACACCAAGTGGCACCGGCACAACAAGAAGAAGCGTGGCGATGCCAAGGCCGACTTGCAGAATGACCATGGCGAAAAGAAGCGTTAGCGCCGTGCAGGCGCGTTTTGAAAGCGTTTCGCGCCAGGAAAAAAGCCAGGCGGCACCAATGCTGACCAGGCTGAATATGCCAAGGAGCCGGTGGTTGAACTGGACGCTTGGGATATTCTCGAAGAAATTGCGCCAGGCAGGTTCCAGCGCCCAATAATCTTCCGGAACGAGGCCCGCCCCCATCCGTGGAAAGGTATTGTAGGTAAGGCCGGCATCGGTTCCGGCAACGAAGGCGCCGGCAATCACCGTCAGGGCAACGACTCCCAGAATGCCACGCAGGACGGTTTGGAAAAGAGCGCGCGGCACGGTGTCTCTCGGCAGATGAAGAAAGCTGAGGCCGATGCGGAAGAGAAACGCATAGATGCAAAGCGCCAGGGTTAGATGGGCGGCGAGGCGATAAGGGCTAACGTCCGGGCGATCGACCAGGCCGCTTTGCACCATGTACCAGCCAAGCCAGCCTTGCAGCGCGCCAAGGGAAAAAACCCCAAGCAGCCGGGGGATGTGCCTGGCGTTGATTCTTCCCCGAAACCAGAAATAGAGAAATGGGAAAAAGAAGGCAGCGCCAATCAGCCGGCCCCATAGGCGGTGCACATATTCCAGCCAGAAGATCGCCTGGAATTCGCCAAGGGTCATGCCGAAATTGCGCGTCTGATATTCAGGAAAATTTTGATAGGTCGCGAAGGTTTCCTGCCATTCGGTTTCTGACAGCGGCGGCAGAATGCCGATCAGCGGTTTCCATTCCACCATGGAAAGCCCGGCCTGGTTCAGCCGGGTGGCGCCGCCCAGTATGACCATGATGAAGACAAGCCCCGCACACAGGAAAAGCCAGATCGCGAGCGGTCGTTCGCGCACGGCGCTCTGGATCGGAACATTGCTTGCCATTCTTTTTCCAATTCTAAAAAAATAAATTTTTTAAGGAAGCAATGCGATTGCAACTACTTTGGGTTTATCTATTTTATATGGGTGTGTGCAAGTAAAGCTGTATGGTCTCGCATGGTTCATGGTCGCTGGAGAAGCAAGGTATGCCATTAAAACGCCTCCTGGTTATTGATGACGAACAGGAAATCTGCAACCTCATTCGCGAGGTTGCCGAGGGCGAGGGTTTCGAGGTTTCAACGACGGTCGATCCCGAGGTGTTTAAGACGGCGGTCGCGAGCTTCAAGCCAACGGTCCTTGTTCTGGACCTTGTGATGCCGGAAACCGGATGCAAGATTCCAATCCTGGTGATGAGTGGCTATAGCGGCAAATTGCTGGAAAGCGCCCGTTCTCTGGGCGATGCCTTCGGCCTTCCCTGCGTGCAAAGTCTTAAGAAGCCAATTCGCATCAAGCTCCTGCGCCAGGCTCTCAGCGACATTTCCTGAAACAAAAACGCCGAGCCCTGAAACGGGCGCGGGCCTTCCGCTAAATCGAAGGGGGCTCAAACGCCTGCCGGAACGCTCTTGGGCTTGGTCCTTTCTTATAGAAGGCAGGCCGTTCCACATAAAATATAAGTAATTTTCATGGAAACTACATTGATATATGTTATCTTTTCTTTAAATAACCACATACATATGTGGATAGAATTAATTTAACGTTTTTATTTTGTTAAATAGGCCTTGCCGCAGCATCGGCTAGGATGGCGCCGAAATGACAGAGATTTTGCAGACAGAAGCCCAGGCCGCCGCGCGTGCTGCGACCCTTATGGAGACTTACGGGGATTTTGACGGGCTGGCGCTTCTCCGCGCCATGCTCGCGCGCGAATTTCCCGGCCGGATTGCCCTTGCGTCCTCTTTTGGGGCGGAGGCGGCGGTGCTGCTGGATATGGTCGCAAGCGTTGATCCGGAAACGCCGGTCTTTTTTTTAGATACGGGAAAGCTTTTCGATGAAACCCTTCGCTACCGGGATGCACTGGTTGCGCAGCTGGGGTTGCGCGACGTTCGGGTGATCCGGCCCGACGTGGCGGAACTTGCGGCGGAAGATTCCGATGGCGAATTATGGTCACGCGATGGGGACGCCTGTTGCGACCTTCGCAAGGTGCGACCGCTTGACCGGGCCCTTTCCGGTTTTGATGCGTGGATCACCGGTCGCAAGCGGTTTCATGGCGACGTGCGTTCCGCTTTGCCGACGGTTGAGGCTTCGGATGGAAAAATTAAAATCAATCCGCTGGCGCGCTGGACCCCGGATGAAATCGCTAGCGCGTTCAAGGTTCGGAATCTGCCGCCCCATCCCCTGGTCGCAGATGGTTATCTTTCCATCGGTTGCACACACTGCACGCGGCGGGCAAACCCGGGCGATGCGGCGCGTGCCGGCCGCTGGGCGGAAAACGGCAAGACGGAATGCGGCATTCACAAGGCAAGCTGGGCCAGGAACGAATGAATCACCTCGACGCACTGGAAAGCCAAAGCGTTTATATCTTTCGGGAAGCTTTCAACAAGATCGACAAGCTGGCGATGCTGTGGTCGGTCGGAAAGGACAGCAACGTGCTGTTGTGGCTGGCGCGCAAGGCATTCCTTGGCCATGTGCCTTTCCCGGTCGTGCATATCGACACCTCCTATAAAATACCTGAGATGATCGAATTTCGGGACCGCATGGCAAAGGAATGGGGCTTGCAACTGATTGTCGGTCAGAACAAAAAAGCCCTGGCGGATGGCATGGGGCCGGAGAAGGGGCGCGTTACCTGTTGCAGCGCTTTGAAGACGGAAGGCCTGAAGCAGACACTTGCGGCGCATGGTTTCACCGGCGTCTTTGCCGGCATTCGTCGCGATGAGGAAGGCACGCGCGCGAAAGAGCGTGTTTTTAGCCCGCGCGGCAAGCATGCGGAATGGAATTTCCGCGACCAGCCGCCGGAATTCTGGGATCAGTTCAAGACGGATTTTGAGCCGGGAACGCATCTTCGCATCCACCCGCTGCTGCATTGGACGGAAATAGACATTTGGCGCTACATCCGGCGTGAAAAGATTCCGGTGGTTGATCTTTATTTTACGAAGGATGGCAAACGCTACCGCTCGCTTGGATGTGCGCCCTGCACGGGCACCATTGTTTCCACGGCGTCAACCCTTGACGAAATCATCGAAGAACTTGAAACGACAAACGTCTCGGAGCGTGCCGGTCGCGCCCAGGACAAGGAATCGGAAGACGCTTTCGAGCGGCTCCGGGTAGAAGGCTATATGTAAATGTCCGATCGTGTACCTGAACGCTCATTGGGGGGGGAACCCCTTCGCGTCGTCATTGTCGGCCATGTCGATCATGGCAAGTCAACCCTCGTCGGTCGCCTCTTCCATGACACGGGCTCGCTTCCGGAGGGAAAGCTCGAAGAAATCAAGGCCATGTGTGAACGCCGTGGGATGCCGTTTGAATGGGCTTTTCTTATGGACGCGTTGCAGGCCGAGCGCGACCAGGGCATTACAATCGACGTTTCCCATATCTGGTTCAAGACGACGAAACGCGACTACGTCATCATCGATGCCCCCGGCCATAAGGAATTCCTGAAAAACATGGTCAGCGGTGCCGCCAACGCCGACGCGGCCCTGCTTGTGATCGATGCTCATGAAGGCGTTCAGGAACAATCCCGCAGGCACGGCTACCTTCTGCACCTTCTCGGTGTTCGTCAGGTTGTGGTGGCGATCAACAAAATGGACCTGGTGGGTTATTCCCGCGACCGCTTTGTGGCGGTTGAGGAGGAATACCGCAGCTACCTTGCCGGGATCGGCGTCGAGGCTCAGCATATCGTGCCGGTTTCTTCGCGTGAGGGCGATTGCATTGCCACGCGTTCCGATAAAATGAACTGGTACGAGGGGCCGACGATTGTCGAGGCCCTGGACGGGTTTCAGACGCCGATGCCGCAAACGGAACTGCCCTTGCGGCTTCCAATTCAGGACGTTTATAAATTCGACAACCGTCGGCTTATCGTTGGGCGCATTGAAAGTGGCCGCCTGCGTGTCGGCGATACGCTGGTGCTTTCGCCCTCGAACAAATCGGCCAAGGTGGCCAGCATTGAAAGCTGGAACCTTGACGCACCGATCCTTGCCGCCAGTGCCGGCCAGTCCGTCGCCATTACCCTTCAGGAACAGATTTTTGTCGAGCGCGGCCAAATTGCGAGCCATGAAGAAAACCTGCCGGTCGAAACGAACGTCTTTCGCGCGAATATTTTCTGGTTGGGGAAAAATCCGTTACGGGTGGGCAGCCGTTACACGTTGAAACTTCACACCGGTCAGCATCGGGCCGAAGTGCAGTCCATTGACCGGATTGTTGACGTGGCCGATCTTTCTTCTAGCGAAGGGGGCGAGGTTCCGAAAAATGCCGTCGCAGAAATAACATTGCGCACCCGTGGCCTGGTTGCGCTGGACGAGTTTACCGACAATGTCCGAACCGGCCGCTTTGTCCTGATCGAGGATTACACCATTGTTGGCGGCGGCATTATCAACATGGACGGCTATCCCGACCAACGCCAGGCCGTAACGCGAAGGGCTACGAACGTCTTCCAGGTGGTTCATCGTGTGGCGTCGGCGTCTCGGTGGGACATGAACGGCCATCACAGCGGCGTCCTTTGGCTGACCGGCCTTTCCGGGTCCGGGAAAACGACCCTCGCCATCGAACTTGAAAGCCAGCTCTTTCGTAAGGGCTATCAGGTCTACGTTCTTGACGGCGACAATCTGCGCAACGGTCTGAACGCCAATCTTGGATTCACGCCCGAGGACCGGGCGGAAAACATCCGTCGTGCCGGCCAGGTGGCGGCCCTTTTCGCTGAAGCCGGTTTTATTGTTATTACCGCCTTCATCTCGCCCTATCGGGCCGATCGCGACCGGGTGCGCGCCATCGCGCCGGATGGTTTCCACGAGGTCTATGTGAAGGCGTCTCTGGAAACCTGTGAGCGTAGGGACCCAAAGGGCCTCTACCAGCGGGCCCGAAGCGGCGAGATTGCTGACTTCACAGGCGTTTCCTCGCCTTACGAAGCGCCGGGCACGCCGGAACTGACCGTCGATACGGACACGCTTACCGTCGAAGAGGCGGTCGCCAGCCTGCTCGACTATGTCGAGAAGAACCTGATTGCCGGCAAGGGCTGGAAAGAGCCGGGTTCGCAGGATTCCGTCAGCCAATTGGCGGCACCCGATATTTAGAGCGGGTTTTTTGTTGTTTTTCTTGACAGGCACCCCAGGCTTACTTAGATGATTGGCACTCGAACACGAAGAGTGCCAAGAGTGGCAGCGCGCACGACGTGCGGGTTGCCTGGAATGAACGCTTTTTAAGGAGAATCCACCATGAATTTTAGGCCGCTACATGATCGGGTGCTGATCAGAGCGCTGGAGTCGGAAGAAAAGTCGGCTGGCGGTATCATTATACCCGATACAGCGCAGGAAAAGCCTCAAGAGGGAAAAGTCATTGCAGTTGGCTCTGGCACTCGTAACGAAGCGGGCAAGCTTGTCCCGCTCGATGTCAAGGTTGGCGACCTGGTCCTTTATGGAAAATGGTCCGGTACTGAAGTGAAGGTTGACGGCGAAGATCTCTTGATCTCGAAAGAATCCGACATTTTGGGGATCGTGACCGGCGCGAAAGCAAAAAAGAAGAAATAACGAAGTCCGTCAGGACAAGAGGAGTCGAAGACCATGGCTGCGAAGGAAGTTATATTTAATGTGGACGCGCGCACACGGATGTTGCGCGGCGTTGAAACGCTTGCAAATGCCGTTCGGGTGACGCTGGGGCCAAAGGGCCGCACGGTCGTTCTGGACAAGGCATTTGGCACGCCCCGCATCACCAAGGACGGTGTGACGGTTGCCAATGAAATTGAGCTGGAAGACAAGTTTGAAAACATGGGCGCACAGATGGTGCGTTCGGTTGCAAGTCGTACAAATGATGAGGCCGGCGACGGCACGACGACGGCGACCGTGCTTGCCCATGCGATCCTGCGGGAAGGCGTGAAGGCGGTTGCCGCCGGCATGAACCCAATGGATCTTCGTCGCGGGATTGACCTGGCCGTTGAGGCCGCCGTTGAGGACATTCAAAAGCACGCAAAGAAAGTTTCGACCAGCAAGGAAGTCAAGCAGGTCGGCACGATTTCGGCGAATGGCGAAGCAGAAATCGGCGATAAAATTGCCGAAGCCATGGAGCGGGTTGGCAAGGAAGGCGTAATCACCGTCGAAGAGGCACAAGGCCTGAACGATGAACTGGATGTTGTTGAAGGCATGCAGTTTGATCGGGGCTATGTTTCGCCTTATTTCGTCACCAACCCGGATCGCATGGTCTGTGAGCTGGAAAATCCTTACATTCTTATCAATGAAGGCAAGCTCACCAGCCTGCAGCCAATTCTGCCGCTTCTCGAAGCAGCAATGCAGGCGAACCGTCCGCTCGTGCTGATCGCCGAAGATATTGAAGGCGAGGCGCTTGCGACCCTGGTTGTCAACAAGCTGCGTGGTGGTCTTAAGGTTCTTGGCCTGAAGGCACCCGGGTTTGGTGATCGTCGGAAAGCCATGCTTGAAGATGTTGCCATTTTGACCGGTGGTCAGGTGATTTCCGATGATCTGGGGATCAAGCTCGAAAACGTTACGCTTTCGATGCTTGGTACCGCCCGGAAGATCAGCGCGACAAAGGACGATACGACGATCATCGATGGTGCCGGTAAGAAAAGCGGCATCAAGGCACGTTGCACGCAAATCCGTACTCAGATCGAGGACACGACGTCCGAATACGATAAGGAAAAGCTGGCAGAGCGTCTGGCCAAGCTTGCCGGCGGTGTTGCGGTTATTCGCGTTGGCGGCGCAACGGAAGCGGCCGTGAAAGAGCGGAAAGACCTCGTTGACGACGCGTTGAATGCGACGCGTGCGGCGGTTGAGGAAGGCGTTGTCCCCGGTGGTGGTTCGGCGCTTCTTTACGCAACGCGTGTGCTTGACAAGGTAAAGACCAGCAACAACGACCAGAAGGTCGGTGTTGCGATCGTTCGTCGGGCGCTTGAAGCTCCGGCTCGCCAGATTGCCGCCAATGCAGGCGAAGATGGCGCGGTTATCGCGGGCAAGCTTCTCGAGGGCAAAGACCCCAATCTTGGTTTCAATGCCCAGACGGGGAAATACGTCAACATGATCAAATCGGGGATCATTGATCCTGCGAAGGTCGTGCGGATTGCCCTTCAGGACGCAGCATCGATCGCCGGTCTTATGGTGACGACGGAAGCCATGGTTGCTGAAAAGCCGGAAGAAGATGCAGGCAAGATAGCACCGCCGATGATGCCGCAAGAGCCGGCATTCTAAGGCAGAAAAAAATATAATCTGAAGATTGGGTCGCCCTTCGGGGCGGCCCTTTTTTTGGTGCGGTGGTTATTTCGGATCGCGGTGGGCGGCACCTATGGCTTCGCTAACATGGGCAAAACCGTCGCGGCGGAGAAGCCGGGCAAGGTCGGCCTTGATGCGTTGGACCAGCCCCGGCCCTTTATAGATCAACGCCGTATAAAGCTGCACCAGCGACGCGCCGGCGCGAATTTTTTCATACGCCGCTTTGCCGCTGGCGATGCCGCCGGTGCCGATCAAAGGCACGCGTCCTTCTGTCAGCCGGTAGAAATCAAAAAGGCAGGCGGTGGCAAGGGGAAAAAGGGGCAGGCCGCTTAGGCCGCCGGTTTCCGTTCGCTGCGGGCTTTGCAGATGTTCGGGCCGGGAAAGGGTCGTGTTGCCAATGATCAGGCCGTCGATGCGCCCCGCAAGGGCAAGGTCGGCAATGTCTGCGCGCGCTTCGGCATTTAGATCCGGGGCGACTTTCAGAAGCAGCGGCGTTTTTTTTTCGGGGGTTTTGGCCATTGCGGTCTTGGCCGTTACGGCCTCGGTTCTGGCGAGAATGTCTTCAAGTTTTTCTTTTGCCTGCAAGTCGCGAAGCCCGGGCGTGTTTGGGGACGAGACGTTCAGCACCAGATAATCGGCCAGATCGGCCATGCCCTCTGCGCCAAGGGCGTAATCGTTGGCCGCATCTTTGGTGTCGCGGTTCTTGCCGATATTGACGCCGACAAGACCGCTGGGGGCGGCTTCTTTCGCGCGATACTTCCGCAGCCGTGCAACGGCCCGGGCCATGCCTTCGCCGTTGAAGCCCAGACGGTTGATGACGGCACCGTCCTCGACAAGACGAAAGAGGCGCGGGCGCGGGTTGCCGCTCTGGGGAAGCGGCGTCACCGTGCCAATTTCGACAAAGCCAAAGCCAAAGCGAAGCATGGCGTCCATGGCTTGGGCGTTCTTGTCGAACCCGGCGGCAAGGCCAACGGGATTGGACAGTGGCAGGCCCAGAAATTCGGTGGCAAGGATGGGGTCGTCGGGCGCGCATGTCCGAGGCACCAGACCCATAGAAAGGGCGCGGATGGTCAAGGCATGGGCCGTTTCCGGCGGCAAATGCCTAAGCAAAGGCGCGATGGCCTCAAAAAATCTGGAAAGTCCGGAAACACCCAATGCCATAACGCCGCCAGCCTAGCGGAAAGCGCCGCTTCTGGATAGCGAACGCGCGGGGGGTAGGGGGGGGGGTAGTTTGATGCCTAAGTAGGCTTCAATTTTATCACCAGCGCAAACCGCCTCACCATAAAACGAAAGACGGCTGAACTAGCTGGGCGTCCGAGCCATCCCTTAGGTTGAGTTGTTATGCTGCGATTGGACGATAGTTGCTTGGGTCGCTGGCATCAATTTGGATTAGCGGATTTTTTGCAGTTTGCACACACCACTCGGTTATTTTCTCAATGGGTGCATCAAGCTCGAGGTTTAAGCGTTCAGCTGTAACCAGGCGGATGATCGCTTCGGCATTGGGATCATCCTCGAACTCGCCTCGCTCCCATCGTCCGATGGTCTGCGCTTCGCGATTTACTATCTTCCCAAGTTCCGCTTGAGTTATCCCCATTAGGGTACGCAGGAACTTAAGTTCTGCCCCCATCATCCCACTGCGTCGCTTAAGAATATCCGCTGCGATTGCGTTATGCAGCTTGTTGATGCTGGGAATGATCACGCACTCTTCCCCATGGTCATCCGTGCATTTTTTTAAGTCCACGAGGACGACGTTATCCAGGCCGCTGGCTGTGTAACGATATGCGTTGTCCATCTTCACCCTCCAAACATGTTTTCATCGTCCCACATCACCGTAATAATTTTTACTGCCACAGGCTGCATGGACGGAACGACAATAATATTCACTGTTCGCCTATCTGAATTCGGAGTCGTGCATTGTATCTCGTATTTAAAATAGCCTTGCTGGGTTGCCGACTCAGGATTGTTATAAGTGAATCCGTTCTTCAGCACGTATAGGACATCAGGTGTGCTGATATTTCTCTCCTTCATCTGGTTTTCAGCGTGTTTAGCCAGCGCAAACTCAAGGTGCTCACACCCTGCTATCCATCGGATGCGTTCTGTCGCTTGTGCTGGCGACCACGGCTCTGGCAGTTCAGTAGGTTGGCGCGCACCGTTTAGCATGGGTGCTTATGTATCACTGTGATACATTGTGTCAATGGATTAGAATTCAAATAGCTTCACGAAAAGTTAATAGGGCGCACAATGAACACCTTAATCTATATATGGTGTTTAACTGCCACTTTAACCCCTATAAAGAGATCATAACTTCTAGTGATTTTTGGTGGTTTTTCGGACAATTTTGTCGAGATTTTTTGGTCGAAAAAGCCTTTGCCTTCGCATTCCCATCTTTGATGGTTGCTACGGCTGGTTGAAGGGCGCGATGGCCTCAAAAAATCTGGAAAGTCCGGAAACACCCAATGCCATCACGCCGCCAGCCTAGCGGAAAGCACCGCTTCTGGGTAGTAATGCGGCTGCGGGAAAAGGTTTCGGTAAGGAATTTCCGTTACGCTCCATTCCGTTATGGAAAACCCGTTCGGTAGATCTGGCACAAGCGGCCCGTATCGTCTCTCGCTTGATCTGTTCGCGGCCTATCAGCGCGTGGGCATTTTGCTGGTTGAGGCCGAGCCTTCGGAAAAGAAAATTTCAGACGGCATCGCCGCTGGGGCGTCCTCGGCGGAAAGTGCGATTGCCATCTACAAGGCGATGACCCGGGCTGGAAAGTAACTCAGCGCCCGCCCATTTTTTCATTCGACCGCTTGTAGACGTAAATCCCAAGGACCGCGAGGCCCACGCTCCAGATCGTACTTAAGGAAGCCATGGCGCCGATGACGGCCCCGGCGCGCGCCGGATCAAAGGCGATCACATAGGCGACGGCCAGCATCTGGGCAAGCCAGGTCGCGGCCAGAATATAGCCGAATGTGGGGCGCATCCGCCGGACAAAGGGGTCGTTTGAATGCACTTCGGTTCGGATCGTCGCGTTGATTTCGCGGAGGATTTTTGTTTCCCGGTCGGCATCTATTTTCGCCATGCGTTCGACATGCCGGTTTGCTGCGCGCACGGCTTCCGGCGGGATCGCGCCTTTCGCAATGGCGTTGCCGACATTTTTCAGCGCATCAGCGGCCGATTTTGCCGCCGGGTGATCGACCATGCCAAGGGCGCTGCCGACCGTGTTGATTAAAAGCGGAAGCCCGATCTGGGCAAGCAGGGCGGCCAGCATCTAGATTTCCTCCCGATAATAAAGATGATCGCCAATCTCGGCGACGGGCGTGCATCCCCTGGCCCAGACCGGAAAGCGGTCGTGCGGGTGAAACCGGATGGCGCCCTCGGTCGGGTCAACAAGCACGCCGGCAAGGGCGCGGGTGGCAATGCGAAGGGCAATGCGGAACAGCGGTGTGTCCGCACCCGGTGCAACCGGGTGGGCGGCCAGATTTTCGCGGCAAATCTGAGCGCAACGATTCCCGGGCATCCCGTTTTGCCTTTCCCGGGCGGCGCGGTTCAGGATCGTGGCCGCAATGGCCTCCATGTCGCGGACATTTCCCGGATGGGGATTGGCGTGGGTCGCCTGGCTTTCTGCACAGATTGTCGTTGCTAGCAGGCGGGCAAGCTGCCGCGTGCTTTTGCGCGCGTCTTCCCGGGCGGTCATCGCCGTCTCGCGATCTGGTTGTCGAGCTTGTCTTCGATCCGCTGCAAATGCCGCGTGATCCGGTTTTCGACATCCTTGAGCAGCGCGATCGACGCGTAAGATTTTGCGACTTCCAGTTTGAAGGCGGCAAGGGTATCGCGATTGGCATCGATCCCTTCTTCGAAGATGCGGTGCAGGCGTAGAAGCGATTCCTGCCACTCGCCCCGAGCCCGCCAGATAAGCCAGAACAAACCGGCCAGTGCTGGAATTTCGACGGCGGTAATCCACCAGATAAGATCGGCGTTCCAATGAGGTTGCATGTGGGTCTCCTGGTTCAAACCTTAAAATCAATTTTCGCGATGACATTTGCGCTGCCGCGCCAGTCCTGACGGTTTGGCGCCGGGGTGACGGGCAGGCGGACGGGTTCGGCAAGCAAACAGCCGCTGACGGCATCGAGGCCGTCGTCTTGAACGCGCAGGCCGGGTTGCCATTCACGCATTTCGATAATGAACGGGGTTTCCCAGACGCTGCGATGGGCATGCAGGGCACCTGCTGCAAGCACGGCGTCGAACGCATCGAGAATGCGCCGGTCTTTGGAGCGGGTCGAAACGGCCTCAAGAACGCTGGTGCCAAGGCCGTCTTTTGCAACCTCGCGCCGGAGCAGCCCGGGCAGAAAACGCCCAAGCCCGTTCGTTTCCAGATGCATGCTCGGCAGGTGCAGTTCTTTTAGAAATTTCGTTACCTGGCGGCAAAGCTGGGTTGCTTCATCGTCTTTTGATCGCGGGTCCCAGACGAAATAACGCACGCGATGCAGCCAATAGCCGCCTTCCTCATCCGTATAAACGGCGGCAATGACGTTCTTGTCCCCGCGTTCCGGCGCGCCAAAGGCGGGGTCCCACCAACAGCTTGCGGAAACCAGCCGCTTTCCTTCAAGGGTCAGGGTCGCGACGCGGTTCGATTCGCGGTAATTTAATTCGCCGTCGTAAAGGCGCAGGCGGTCCGGGTCGAGGCGGCTTTCCATTATATTCACCGAGCGCAGCAACATCTGGCTGGCAAATTTATTGGGCCCGCTACGGCGCTTGATGGCGGCAATCTTTTGCGCGGAAAAGCGTTCCGGCCAGCGGCTTTTCCCCTTCGCGTCCAGCAGCGGCAGTTCCAGACGCTTGAAGCCCTCAAGGAACGCCCGGGTTTCACCGGCTTCCGGCTGTGGGTGTTCCGCATAGACGGTGTAATAGGTGTGTGGCGTTCCGATGTAGAGCTGCAGGCCGTTTGGCACCAGCACATAGTCGATTTCGGCAAGCTTCACACGCAAATCCATGCGCTTTGGAAGTGTGCCACAGGTGTTTGGCACTTCAACGTCGTCGCAAAGAACAAGGTCCGCACGGCTTCCGGTCACATTCGCATTGATGCCGCGCCCAAGCATCGATGGGTCGCGAAGCCGCATCATTCGGTTGACGGTAAACCGGGACGCGGCCCATTGGTCCGCTCGCTTTGGTTTCAGGCTCCGGGTCAGGGGGTGGCGTTCGATGATCTGTTTGACGTTGCGCACCATCTTGTTTGCCAAATCCTGTTCGGCGGCAAGCACGAGGATGCGCAAATTCCGGTTGTTGCTAAGCAGCCAGGCGGCAAACAGCCCGACGAGTGTCGATTTCCCACTGTCGCGGAAGGCAAGCAGAAGAAGTTCGCGATCGCCTGCCTGCCAGCGTGCGTCCAGCCAGGTTGCCATCTCCAGATGCAGCTTTGGCGTGGACAGATTTTGCAGGCGATTCCAGATCCAGATGAATTCCGGAAATGTCGGCCTGCTCATTCTTCATCAACCCTTTCCGTCAGGGCGGTGCGTGCTTCGGTAATCAGCTTTTCCATGTCTTCATTCGTTTCCTCACCATCGCTTTCATTTGTTTCTGCCCAACGCGCGAGTCGAACCAGCAATTCCATGTGGGAAAGTGCGGCGCGACATGCGGCGTGATGGGCGGCAAACCCTTTGGGGTCCCGTGGCTGCGTTTCGGCGGCAAAATGGCGATAGCCGATCAGCGCCTTTTCCATCAGACCGGGAAGGGCGGCATGTATCTGCCCGCGCAGGGTGCGCATTTTCTTTGGCATCAGGCAGGATCCGTGGCGAACAGCAGGATGGCGATGTTGCGCGTACTAGTGAGCCTGTTTTCGATGTACAGCTTGCCGTCCGTATGGGTCGAATAGGTGACGGTGTTTGTGTTTCCCGTTGTGCCGGTCAAGGCGCCGGTGGTTGCTTCGACACCGGTGATGTTTGCGATCAAATCGCAAAAGCGGAACCCATCCGTTCGCCAGGAGAAGAGCGCGCCGCCCGAATCGCCAAACTGGTTCAGGCCAAACGCAAGGGCGATGCCACTGTTTTTAGGAGGGGTGAAGCTTATCGCCGAATCCGTCGCAATCGCGAAGGTCTGAAAATCAACCTGAGTGCCGGCAAGGGTCTTTAGGGTTTCCCAGCCGAGGTTTGTTCCAGCGCCGTTGACCTTCAGCACCTGATCGACCGTGCCCAGTGCCAGACGTTCTGGCGTTGAGACACCCTGGGAAACAAGGTCCCCTTGGGTGGTGAGCAGATCAAGCTCGGTGCCGGAAAGGGTAATTTCATTTGCATCTGCGGCAAGGCCGACGCCACTGCCGGCAATCAGGGATTTGAAGCGCAGGGTCACCCCGGATTTCTGTGCAAAGACGCCTTCACCGCCGCCCAGATTGAGACCCTCATTCGACTCGCCGCCAAGGTTGGGGTCGGCCTCCGTCGCGGCGCGGTCAAAGGCTGCGGGTTCGCCAAACTGTCCAAAGCCAAGCAGCTTGTTTGCTCGTGTTGCAACCGGCGGCAGGGTCATGTCGGTGTCGATGTCGTGGGTTTTCTGGCGCAGGGCGTCTTGCGCAGTGCTTGCAACCGTTTGCACGAACATCGTCAGTTTATCGAGTTCTTCGTTGATGGCGGCGGCTCGAAAATCGCCGCCTTCCTGAAAATCCGTGCTGCGTTCGACTGGTGCATCGCGCCGGATGGTAATGCGGATGCTATTTGTGGGTGGCGCATCGAAAACGACGGTGCCGCCATTGCTGTTGCCGATTCCGGTAATTGTGTGGGACGTCGGCGTTGCACCATCGTCGAAAAACACTTCGAGATCGGCGGCGTCAAAAATTGGGAAGGGATAGGTGAAAATTGTCTGTGTGCCATCGGCCGTATATTGCACGCGTGGCCGCACGTCACCGACGGTGAGTTCAGTCATGCTTGAAACCTCTTTCGGTTATAGGGGGTGTTTTGGGGTTAGCGATCAAACAGCGACGTGCCGGCTTTTTGCAGGAGAGGGATGCCTCTTTGAAGCGTGCGCAGACGCCCGCGCGCCCTGGCGTCCGCTGCCTGCAAAAGGTCGATGCGGCCCCTTGACAGCCGCACCGCTTCCAACTCGCGGATGCGTTCGTTGCGAAGGAAGGCATCTTCCCGGTTTGCCAGCTTGCTTTCTTCTGCCAGTCCGCCAAGGACTGCGGCGGCAGACCCGTCGCTGGACGCAAGCCCCCGCCCAGCAAAACGGGCGCGTCGTGCGGCGGTTTCTTTTTCCAGAAGATCGCGGCGGCGTTGTTCCTCAATCGCGCCGGTTCTCTGAAGCGTGGCAATTTGTGCCTTGGCGTTGGCGTCGTTCGCGGCAAATTGCGCCAGGTTCTGTTGGGACTGGGCGCGTGCCTGCTGTTGTGAGGAAAAAATATTGAGACCGAGCGTTGCAATCGTAGCTAAAGCTGCCATTAGTCGTTCACCATGGTTTCGGTTGTGACGGACAAAAGGGTGAAGGGAACCGGCGTGTCCTGTGCAATGCGCCAAAGGGGGGCGATCCCCGTTCTTTTCCAGCCGAGAGCGCGGACCCGTTTGTTGCCGGTAAAGGCGACGGGGGCGGCGTCCAGAATGCTGGGGACACCCAGTGCCTTGAAGGAAAGTTCTTTTAATCCGTTGCCGACATCGACGTGCATCGCCTTCGTCTCGTGGAGATGGAAGACGGCCTCGATAAGGCGCAGGGCAGCCCCCTGACGGTTTCCGAACGGTCCGTCGAAGGTGGGTGGCAGGGGTTCGATAACATGCGTGTAGGGCAGGCCGATTTCGACGCTTGATGCCGGTTCGTCCAGGGTAATGCTGCCGCCGGTTACGATGGCGTCTTGTTGGAAGATCCCATCGGCAATAATTTTTACCGTCGTTCCTTCCAGATGGTCCAACCCGCTCCAGGTGGTTGTGGGCGTACCGCTTTGACCGCTAAGCGCTGAATCGGTGTAGAAACTTTCGTCGAACTGTTCGATCAGGATGCCGCTGGCGCGCTGAACAAGGACGTAAACGTCGTTGCCAACCACCGCGACGGAAAGAAAATTTCCATCCGTTTCCTGTAGTGTCCAGGCGGTCACCTGCTCGGCCCGAAAGGCGGTTACCGTGGCAAGGCTGCCATCGTTCATCACGATGTGCACAAGCCGGCGGGATTGATCGAAATCCTGATCGACGGGCGTGTTCATCAAATGTTGGGATAGCAGGGCCAGGTCGTTTGCCTGATAGGCCTGCTCGACATCCGTGAAAAGAAATTCCCGTATTTCCTTGTTGTTCCGGGCCAGAAATAGCGTTGCACCATCGACGTTGATTGGTGGCAGGCTGCGGTCGATGGGGGAGCCGATACGGGTTTGGCGGCGCAGCTGCACGGTCGTTGGTGTCAGCGGGTCGCCCGTTACCATCCATTCGGCGCCAGAGGTAAAGACCTGCAAATGCCGGCCCGAGAAGACCGCGCGAATGGCGTTGACCTGATCGGAAAGGATTCCAAATTCGATGGCTTCATCGTCAAGCCCGGTGCCGACATTGAAGTTGAAGATGTCGGAGGATTTTGACATCCAGAGCCGGTTTGGAAGGTTCCTGGACCCGCCAACGATCAGCCGGTCCTGATGGAAGGCAACGGAAACCGGATAGCCGTAAACCTTGGAAAAGGCGGGTTCGTCCCAGTTCTTGGTGGAATTGGTTGAGTTCAGAGTTTCCAGGACGCTGGCGGTCGCCTGGGTTGGGGACGTCACGCCGAGGATCGTGACTTCCTTCTCCTCAATTCGAAAACGCGTCCCGCCATGGTCGCTGACGAAGACGTCGCCCGTGGCCGTCAGGGTGATGGCGCCGGTCGTCGCGCTTGGCTGTATCTGAATGGCTTCGTTGACGAACTTGAAATAAGGCTGATGCATGCCTTCGGCATCCATCACGTAACTCCACGAATCAATTGCCCATGCGGTATCCGATGTCCGGGTAATGTTTTGTGGCGGAACGTCCGGGTGAACGACAAGAAGGGTGTCGGCGCTCTGCGTCCAGTTGATCTGGGGGAGCATCGCGGCGCTCCAGGGTGTCGTGATCCCGGCAACCCGCTGCCCGTCGCGGTAAACATCTATCTGAAAATCGGTAAAGACGAGCAGGTAGACCTGCTCGGTGTTGAATTCGAAGGCGATTAACCTGCCGGTGCCTAATGCCGTGTCGATGAAACGCAGTCCGGCCCGCCGTTGCACGCCGCCCGTTGGAAAGATAAACGTGTTGCGCAGTTTTGCCGCCCCATTGGCATAGGCGCGGAGGTCGCTGCGGCCATAAAGAAGTGGCGATAGCTCGCCTGCGGTGAAACTCGCTTTTGTTTTGTGAATGCGGGGCATTAGCTTCGCACCCCGACGAGTGTAAAATCCTCGATTGCGGCGGGCGTTTCTTGCTGCGAATCAATCATTCGTGCATTTCGGATTTCTTTTTCTGCAAGGCGAAAAAGCGCTTCAGAGCGACTCGTGCTTTCGGTAATGGGAATGGTGAATTCTGCGGCAAGCCTGGCAATCAGCGCCTGGTCGAAGAAGGGCGGAAAGGTCGCTTCGCCGGGACGAAAGACGTAGGTCAGGGTGACGGTTGCCGCATTCGCATGAATGCGCTGTTCAGCAATCCGGTACGTCACACCCCGGCCGCGGCCGCCATCGCCCACGGAAAGGGCGCGCAGAAAATCCGGTGGCAGTTGAAAGGCGTAAATAAAATCAGCGACCGGCTCTGCAACCAATTGTGGAAGGGCCATCTGACCGGTCGCAAAGGTCCATGGGTGAATGGAAAGAAGGGCATCCCGCACAGAAGGGTAGA
Organism: Rhodospirillaceae bacterium; assembly: GCA_002746255.1. Classification (NCBI taxonomy): domain Bacteria; kingdom Pseudomonadati; phylum Pseudomonadota; class Alphaproteobacteria; order Rhodospirillales; family Rhodospirillaceae; species Rhodospirillaceae bacterium. The sequence continues at coordinate 40,497 of NVWO01000008.1, forward strand.
GGTTGGCGGCCACATCCGCTTCTGCCGTTCCTTCGTCGAACGCGGAAATAGGATTTGAGCCGATCTTGATAAGCGCACGCGAGCAAAGCGCGATGCTGCTCAACGCCATGGGAAACCTCCAATCTTGGAAAAAGGAAGGCCCCGCAGCAAAAGCTGCGGGGCCAAAAGACAAGGCAAGTTGCGAGGGGGCGTTTTGGACTTAGTCCGTGTCCGTGCCGCCGAAGGCCGTAATGTCGTCGATGTCGACGACCGTGCCCGTGTTGCTTGATACGAGGAACATGCCGGCCGCCATCGTGCCGCCGGTGTCCACATTTGCAAGCACCATGTCACCGACACGGATGACATCGGCAGCGTCGTTGAAATAGCCGGATGTGTCGACCGTTGCTGCCGTATCGGTTGTGGTGTAGTGCCAGAGGGTAAAGCCATTGGCATAGCCGATGACGCTAAGATCTTGTGTTTTAAAAGCCATGTTTAACTCTCCAGGCAGCGCATGACGACGATGCCGGTGGTGTCAACCAGGCACGCACCTTGCGACATCGAACTGTTGATGAAGTGGGCGGCGCGGTCGCCATGCCAGCTGACATCGGTGGTGATATCGGAACCGCTGGCGTGACCAATGGCCGTCTTGTGGTACCAGAAGCAGGACCGTACGCTGGTGCTTAGCGTCAGCCCGGAATGCGGCATCCATAGGGTGCCGAGCCAGAATTTGGCCTGGGTACCGCGCCAGGGGAGTGCGTCGTCACCGACGAAATCCGCGTTTGCGAATTCCGGGATCTCCAGCAAATCGCTCCACTGTTTCCAGCCGATGATGGCATGGCGCTGACCGTCATCGGGAACGTCCGATTCACCAAGCATCTCGAACGCCGTCAACACTTTTGCCTTTGTCAGGCCATCCGTGTTGCCACCTGCGTAGTTGGTGGAGGTGTCAAATTGCGTGATGATCAATTCGTCCGTCTTGCGTCCCAGCGCAAAAGCGCCGGCATTGGCAATGACGTGACGCTTGTCGATGTTGGTCTTCAGCTCATCTAATTTATCAACCCAGTCGCCGGCGTAATAATCCGCCAACGTGCACTCGACCGGCGTGTGGTCGATGTTCATCACGGGCACTTGACCATGACGTGCTTTTGTTGATGCGGTTCCTTTGCCAACTTTCTGGAACACGGTGGAAGATCCACGGACGTTGCTTTTCGTGCGAACGGTGTTGCGAAGCTTGCTGCCCATTCGCTGGTACGATTCGTGGACCTCCCGTTCGAACTGCTTGATAAAGGCTTGATCGATCGTTGTGGCCATAATGGTCCTCTTATTTCAGGGGGGACGGAGTTACAACGCACGTAAAATCACCCGGTTCTCGCGGTGCGGCCGGGGTTCACGCAAATGTCCCTGGGGCCCGGTTGGGTTCTCCCTGGACGGAAAAGGGTTAAAAGTCAGGTTTCGGACGGCTCTGGGTACAGTTCCTGAAAGCCGTTGGCGACGCGGTCGATGAAGTCGGGGTCACGATCTCGCCAATAGCGCGGATCCTTCATCATTGTGTGCAACTGGCTCTCGCCATTTGTGCCGGTGGCGCTGCTGTTTGATCGCAGGATTGCAGGCTCGCCTTCCGTCATCATTCGATGCATGACGAGAATGCCTTCGGCGGTTGAAGAGAGTGCGCCCATGATGTTCTCTGAAAGATGTGCCTTTCCCCAGGAGGCAAGCTGGCTCGACATCTCGCGCCATTTTTCCGTGCCGCCGAAATGCGTTTTCAAATGCGCCGTCTCGCGTTCCGCTTCAAATTCAGCGCCAGCGTTTTCAAGGATGGGAAGCACTTTTTCCACAGCAAGGTCATAGACAAGCTGGGCCTGTTTTGAGGTAAAGCCTGCTTGAAAGAGCTGCTGGTTGACGTCGGGGTCCTGGGTGATTGCCTCGTTCTTGATATCCAACTCGTATTCTTCGGGTGAATCGGGGACGCCAAGCGCCTTTCGGAAAATGCGCATTTCATCTTCCGTCGTATTCTCGTTTGGCAGGCTGATCATGGTGCCGAGTTTGCGTTCGAGCGCCTGATAGGATTTGACAAGCGCATCGACGCGCACTTCACCGGTTTCGGGGTTCTGAAACTTTTCCGGAATGTCCTCCGCCGGGGTGGATGGCGTTGCTTCGGCCTGTTCCGAAGGGGCTTGTTCCATGGGCGGCTGTTCCGGGCTGTCCTGGGGGGCTTCCATCTCCGCCTCTGGCGGGGTCGCTAAAAGATTCGTGTCCATAACGATTTCCTTTTTTTATCGTTTTGTGATGAGTCCATAACGGGTTCGGGATCGGGTTTGATCCGACCGCCGCCGCGTTCAATCATGGTGGCGAGATAGGCGACAAGCTGACGTTGTCCTTCGAGATAACGAAGGGCGGCGTCGGATGCGTTTGGTCCAAGGTGGCGATGATGCGTTCGTGCCATGAGGTGGCGGAGAACGGCGCGCCCGCGCCGCCGCTTGTTTTCGATCGCCGTTGCTTTGGCGGCCGTTTTGGCTGCCGCGTTGGCCGTTGCTGAATCCGTCGTCTGCACGGTGGCGGGTAGGGGAGCCGGCGGAAAAAAGCGTGCCGGCGGTAGCGGTCTTGGAGAGCGAAACAAACTGGCCATCAACAGCCTCCTCTTTGAAAGGCAGGTGAAAAGGAAAGCGCCTCCCGGGGGGGGCCGGGAGGCGCTGCGTGTTTAATTTGGGGAAATGGGGATGATAAAAAGGAATCTAATCCTAATTTATCGACCCGTCAAGGGAAAAATATTTGTTAAATGGCGTCGCCTGTTTCGTAAGCCAAGGTGGTGATAAAGCTGCCATGGCGTAAAAATGGTTGTTGCCCGAATGCTCAATACGCGCTTCACCGCTTCGACGCAGGTAAAGGGGCAAATCGGAAAAAGCGCCCAGGGCCGCAAACCATGCCGTGGCGGCGGTTCCGGCTGGATCGTTGTTGCGACGACGCGAAACCCGTGGGCGCGGTACCAGATCGCAAGGTCAAAATCCAATGGCAGGTCGAGCGCGGTGATTTCGGTTCGGCGGACAAGCGGGTCGTAGATGAGCCAGCGGGAGCCCTGAAGGATTGCCAGGAAGCAATGGCGGAAGCCATGCCTTAGAAGGCGTAGCCAGGGAAGGTCCGTCTGGTCGGAAAAAATGACGAGGGCGTGAAGCGATTTTTCATGCCCGTTGTCTGCAGCCTTGCCCGCGTTCATTGGACGATGCCTTTCCTGCGCAAGACCTGCGCCAGACGGTCCAGCGCCTCCTGCCACAGAAAGGCGGCCCTTGCTTCCCTGGGATAGGTTGCATCGGGCGGCAGCAATTTTTCGCCATATTCTGTCAGCACCAGAAGATGTTCTCGCAGCAACCGGCGCTTGCGGTAAAGGCGGTTGACGACCGCAAGCACATCGTCGGGGTCGCAAGGGCGCGTGGTCTCGCCGCACCCGGCCTGGATTCGCGCGCCCTCCCGGCGTGCCTGAAAACATTGCACGAACCAGAACCAGGCTTCCTCCGCTGAAGAAAAAGGCTCGTCGATGAGGGGGAGGTAAGGCTTGGGGGCATAGCGTTCGCTGCGCATGGTGGTGGGTCCTCACAGGCAAGGAGGCCACGGCGTGGTGCCGGCCCCGTTGCCACCCAGAAAAGAAGGAATATATTCCCCTGTCAAGAAAAATAAGAAAATATTCCTGATGAGATTGTGGGAAAATTATAAGAAAATGTTCTTATGCTGCGGCATAGCGACATCTGGACGGCTATCGATAGTTTTGCCCGGGCCCATGGGCTTTCACCTTCCGGCCTGGCGCGACGTGCTGGCTTGGATTCAACAACCTTTAACAAAAGCAAGCGAACCTCGCGGGAAGGGAAGCTGCGTTGGCCCAGCACGGAAAGCATCTCGAAAATTCTTGCGGCGATGGATTGCAGCTTTGGCGATTTTCTCATCTACCTTGGGGGCGATGCCGCAGAGGGTCTGGCGCAACGTGTTCCGGTCATCGGTTTTGCCGAGGCGGGCGATCAAGGGTTTTTTGACGACGCCGGTTATCCAACCGGCTGCGGCTGGGATGAGACGGTTTTTCCAAAAAGCCGTGACCCGCACGCTTATGCGCTGGAGATCAGCGGCGACAGCATGCAACCGATTTATCGCGACGGCGATATTGTCGTTGTTTCGCCACAGGCAAACATTCGCCGGGGCGATCGGGTCGTTTTAAAAACAAAGGAAGGCGAAGTTTTAGCGAAGGAGCTAAAGCGTCAGAGCAGTAAGCAGATTGAGCTTCTTTCTCTCAATCGCGCCTATGGGGATCGCATCATTCCCATCGAAAACGTTGAATGGATGGCCCGCATCGTTTGGGTGAGTCAATAGGCAGCCAGTCGTCACTGGCCAGAGCAAGCAACAATTACCATCGGCGTGAACCGCGCGGCCTTGTCTGGCGGTGTCTAATCTGTTGGATTTCCCTGAACAAGTTCGCCGGCCAGCGCCTGGCGGATCAGGGCGCGGGTTTCATCCAGGCCGTAAAGGGCGATAAAGGATCCCATGCGCGGCCCCTGGGATTGGCCAAGAAGGATTTCATAGAGGGCCTTGAACCACGCTCTCAGATCGGGGAAGGGGTGACGTTTGCCGATTTCATAAAGTTCCGTCTGGATGGTTGCGGAATCGGCATCGGATGGTAGGGCTTCAATCGCCTTGGCGAGGTCCTGAAGGGCGGCTTGTTCTGTTGGGTCGGGTGCCCGGTAACGCTTCGCCGGTTTAACGAAGTCCTGATAGTAATGGACGGCATGTTTCGTGAGCGCGTCAAGAATAGGGGCGTTCTGCGGGTTTGCCTTTGGCCGGTATCTGGAAAGATATTCCCATATAACGGTGCTTTCTTCAGCGTGGCAGACATTCGCAAGATTTAGCAAAATCGAATAGGTCAGATGAAAATCTTCTTTCGGCGGGGTCCCGTTGTGAATGTGCCAAACCGGATTTATCAAGCGTTCGTCCGGGTTCTGCTCCGGGTATTTTTCCAGAAAGCTTAGATAATCGTCCACATTCCTGGGGATCACGTCGAAATAAAGGCGTTTTGCCTTTTTCGGTGATTGAAACATGAAAAGTTTGAGGCTTTCCGGTGGGGCGTAGCGAAGCCATTCGTCAACGCTTATGCCGTTTCCCCGTGACTTCGATATTTTCTCGCCATTCTCGTCGAGAAAAAGTTCATAGGTAAAGCCTTCGGGCGGCGTGCCGCCGAGAATGCGGCAGATGCGATTGCCCAGGCGCACGGAATCGATCAGGTCTTTTCCCGACATTTCGTAATCGACATCCAGCGCCGTCCACCGCATCGCCCAATCCACGCGCCATTGCAGTTTGCAATGCCCGCCCGTGACAGGAAGTTCGGTCTGCGTCCCATCTTCGTCCACAAAGGTGATTGTGCCCGCCGTGGTATCCCTTGCGATGATGGGCGTTTGCAACACACGGCCGGTCTTTGGGGAAATGGGAAGAAAAGGGCTGTAGGTGGCTTTCCGTTCGCTTCCAAGAATTGGCAGAACGACGTTCAGGATGTCGTCATAACGTTCGAGAACCTGGCGCAGGAAGGGATCGAAGCGGCCGCTTTGATAGCATTCCGTGGCGCTCTGGAATTCATAGTCGAATCCGAACGCATCCAGGAAACTGCAAAGGCGGGCATTGTTGTGATGTCCAAAACTTTCGTGGGTTCCAAACGGATCTGGGATGGCGGTTAGTGGCTTGCCCAGATGTTCGGTCAGCATCGCCTGATTTGGGACGTTGTCCGGCACCTTGCGAAGTCCGTCCATGTCGTCGGAAAAGGTAAAAAGACGGGTGGGGATGTCTGTCAGCGTTGAAAAGGCGCGCTGGACCATTGCCGTGCGCACGACTTCCGCGAAGGTTCCTATATGGGGAAGCCCCGAGGGGCCATAGCCGGTTTCGAAAAGGACATATCCCTTTTCAGGGCATTTCCCGTGAAGGCGTTCGAGGATGCGCCGTGCTTCTTGAAACGGCCAGGCCTTGCATGCGGTTGCAGCCTCGCGATTGGACATGGTTCAACTCATTCCCATAAGCGCCAGATTTTCCGGTTTTTCCGGTTTTTCCGGGCAGCGACGGGGAACCTAGGCGTCGGATGACGTGTCGTCAACCAACGCAATCAAGGACATGCCTGTCGATTAAGTATCTGAAGATGTGGCGGGGTTAGGCGCGGACGCTTAGGGGCGCAAAGGGCGAGGAAAGGGGAAGGTCGGACACCTCAATCTTTTGGTAGGCCAAGACGCCCTTGCGGTGCTGATGCGGCCCGCCGGCGGCTGGAAAAAAGGGCGTTTCCTGGGCGATTTGCTGCGCCGCAAAGGGAAGGGGCGTGTGCAGAGAAAGACGCGGTTCCTGGACAAGAACGGGCAGCCGCGTGGTGACGCCCGGAAGATCGGTGGCGTCGACAGGATTTCGTTCACCCTGGGCTGCGAAATTTCTTTCCCGCTCAGGCGAGCGATGCAAAAAATGTACAGAGGCAACCGATTGAACTGGGCCTCTTTCCGTTCCGAATGTTTCCATCGTTTCGGCGTTTCTCCGGCTTCATTAAGCAGTTTTTTGATTGGACTGCTTTGTGAGAAAGATTGCACATGATCACAACTGCAGAAATTATAGACGATCGACGAAAAGTCTTTAAATGGTTTCTATCCATTAACCATAAGAAATAATGAACACGTTAACCAAGATGTGCGCCGGCATAGGTACACGCATGAAAAAAGATTGGTTAATCTGCGGGAAATGACGCGAATTAATCCTTTGTAAAGRKGARTCTTCTTAACGTGTCTGCGTGATCAGANTAGRTCAAACGTATAAGGTGCTCTTCAAGTAGAAGGCATATAACGAGGGAGCCTTTAGGTAGAAGGCATGAYTTTGCAGGATGCAAAAAATGATGGGGTGACAGAAGAACGTGATAAATTAACGCGTTTGCATGCCGCCGTGACTGCCCTGGGTGAGGCCATCTTCGAATGGGACCTCGCAACGGACGCAATTCTTTGGTCGGATTGCACCCCCGCTATTCTTGATCTTCCGGTGTTGGAAAAAGTTGCAACTCGAAGCGGCCTGAACGCTTTGATCGAAACGGATGACCTGACCCGCCTTCAGGAAATCTTTGTTGATCGCTACAGTTCTCGCAATCCATTTGTATGTGAATACCGGATACGCACCTCGGATGGCGATTTGCGCTGGATTCAGGAGCGATCCACGGTTGCCTTCAATCAATTCGATGAGCCGGTAAAGATCTGCGGCGTTCTTCAGCTAATCTCAAGGCCGAAAGTGGATCAGGGGGATGCTGGGGGCGATGCTCCCTGTGAGGCTCTCTGTGACAAGGCCGCGGGTCAATATGGCCGTGCCGCGCTTGTGGACGCATTGAGAAAAGCCATCAATCATTGCCGGCAGGGTGAAAGTTCAGGCGGCTATCTTGCGGTCGGTGTCGATCAGTTGATTGAAACTGACGACGAGGTCATGGACGAAGCAACCATCAGTTCCATTGTCTCTGCCGTCCGCCAACAGCTGGAAAATTGTCTGCGCGCAACGGACGTGATCGACCGCGTTGGCAGGGATCGCTTCGGGGTTGTGCTGACCCATTGCCCGGAAGAAGATATTCCGATCGTTTCCGAGACCCTGTTGCAGTCCGTTCGAGGCGTATCGGTTGATACGGTGAACGGGCCGATTGACGTCACGCTCTCGATTGGAGGTGCCGCCTTCCCGGACGTTGCCCAAACGGCTCACGACGCTTTCGCGAAGGCGGACATGGCCTTAGAGAAGGCGCGGCGTATGGGATACAACTGCTACATTCCCTTTCATCAGGCAAAAATGCGTCGCCGCAGCCAACGCAAAAATCTCGCCATACTTCACGAAGTCCAACAGGCCATTCAGGAAAGCCGCCTCGTTTTTGCATTTCAGCCGATCGTGGAGTGCAAGACAAATAGCGTTTCCTATTATGAATGTTTGCTGCGCCTGTTGCGCGATGATGGAAGTGTTGTTACGGCGGCCAAGTTTGTGCCGGTGCTCGAACAGCTTGGTTATGCGCGTCTCATTGATCATTACGCACTCGACTTGGCGCTGAAAGAGCTTGATGCACATCCGAATGTTTCACTGGCTCTAAATGTTTCCAGCCTTACGGCTACGGATCCGACATGGCTAAGCAAATTCGTCCTTGCCATGCGGGACCGACCGGGCATTGCAAGACGCCTTATTATCGAGATTACAGAGACAGCGCTGCTACAGGACATCGCCGAATCAGTCCGTTTCGTATCAACGTTGCGGGGGCTTGGCTGCCGTGTGGCGCTTGATGATTTTGGCGCCGGTTTCACATCCTTTCATCATTTAAAGGCGCTGCCGGTCGATATTTTGAAAATCGACGGCAGTTTTGTCATGGGCATGTCGAAAAGCCACGAGAACCAGCTGCTCGTAAAGATGCTGATTGATCTTGCGAAGGGATTGAACATGAAGACGGTTGCGGAATGTGTCGAGAGGCAGGAGGACGTGGACATCCTCTACACACAGGGCGTGCATCAAATGCAGGGCTATTATTTTGGCAGACCAGAAATCGAGCGACCGTGGCTGAAGGAATCCAGCGTCGTGCCGCTTTCCATCATGGCAGCTGGAAAAGCCCGAGCCTAAAGCTGATCAGAAAGATTCACGCGCTCGATTTCTTGGCAAGTTCTTCCAGTTGCCGCTGCATAACGTCAAGCCGCGCCTGTAACTCGTGAACGGATTGTGTGACGGGACCAGAGGCGCTCGCCACGTCTTCCGCTGTTGTCGGCTCTTGTTTCCCATTGGGGCCGGCGAAAGGGGAGAAGTTTTCCATCGCGCGTTCAAAAATAGCCATGTTCTGTTTGCCGATTTCTTCGAACGAATGAAACGGCTGGGACGCGCTAAACGTGTCTTGCATGTAGTGGCGGAGCTTGTCCTGGTTTTTCGTAAAGCTCTGCATTGAGCATTCCAGGTAGCTTGGCAAAACATCCTGGAGCCCATCTCCATAAAAACCGATGAGTTGACGAAGAAAATTAATTGGAAGCAGGTTTTGGCCTTTCGCTTCCTCTTCAACGATGATTTGCGTAAGCACGGATCGGGTCAGGTCTTCGCCCGTCTTCGCATCGTAGACGACAAAGTCCATTTTCTCTTTTACCATTTTGCAGAGGTCATCCAGCGTGACATAGCTGCTGGTTGCCGTGTTGTAGAGTCGCCGGTTGGCATATTTTTTAATGGTGATGGGGCCGGCGCCTTCGGAAGCGGTTTTTTTTCTGCTCATGACGGGGGAACCCTGTGCGGTTGCGAATGCCGTTGCTGCAGCACAGCATAGCAGGGTTTTTCGCCTTGGGGCATAGGCCGAGATAGGCTCTAGGGGCAGCATGGCGTTGTCAGTATGGCGCTGTCATCTGGCCGGGGGCTGTTTTATGATCCGCTCATGTCACAACCCAAGGAGCCGGAAACCCCGGTAAAGCAACCCAAGGAGCCGGAAACCCCGGATCTTGAGGTTTTGGCGGCCCGTTTTCTTGAGCTTTGGCAGGATCAACTGGCGGCGATGGCGCTGGACCCGGGTAATGTCGAGGGGTTTTCGCGTTTCTACCACCTATTTGCGGATGCCGCCCTTCCCGCTGTATCAGGAGCCGATCATTCAAACGCCGCGCCCCGAAAAGAAGAAAAAGACACCGCCGCCGACCCGGCGCCAAGGCCCACGGCCCCTGGCTCTTCATCTGGCGGCTCCGATGTTCGCGCAGATGAGTTCGAAAAGCGTCTCGCTGACCTCGAAAAACGATTGGGTGCCCTGGAGGAAAAATCTCGCCCCCGCCGTTGAAGCCCTTCGGAAAAATCTGGCGGGAATCGATCCAGAAGCCTTTCGCAAAGCCGTTGATACCGTCGCGCTGCGACAGCAATCGGACACGCTGGCGGGCGTTCTTCGCTATCGGCACCATGCGTATCAACGCACCTTGCCGGCACCACCGGTGGTTTGGCAATCCGGCGCGGTACGCCTGTTCGATTACGGAACCCAGGCAACGGCAAAGAAAAACGGCGTTCCGGTTCTCTTCGTTCCGTCACTGATTAACCGCTCCTACGTGCTCGACCTTTCCGAACGGGCCAGCATGATCCGCTATTTGGCGGGCCATGGCGTCCGGCCCTTTCTTCTCGATTGGGGGACACCAGGGGAAATAGAGCGTCGCTTTACGCTTGCGGATTATATTACCGGCCCCCTGGAAGGGGCTTTCCATGCGGCGCAGTCCCTGGCGGGCGCGCGGGTGGCCATCGCCGGTTATTGCATGGGGGGGCTGTTGGCACTGGCGCTGGCAGATCGCCAGCGGCAATCCGTTCCGGGCTTAGCCTTGCTTGCCACGCCGTGGGATTTTCATGCCGGGGAGGACGGGAAAAATCAGGGGCAGGCGGCGAAGGTGCTTTTTGAATCTCTGGCACCTCTTGTTGATGGGCTTGGTGAAATGCCGGCCGACATTCTGCAAAGCCTTTTCTTTCTTTTAAGCCCGTTTCAGGCGGCACGAAAATTTCGCGCCTTTGCATCCCTTGATCCCAACTCTGCGCGTGCGCGAAATTTTATGGCGCTTGAGGATTGGATCAATGACGGGACGGCCTTGGCGGCCCCTGTGGCCAGGGAATGCTTTCTCGATTGGTATGGGGCCAATTTGCCGGCGCGGGGGGAGTGGAAAATTGCGGGTCGCAAATTGCGCCCGGAAAACTTTGATCGCCCGGCTTTTCTTTGCATTCCCAGTCAGGACTATATCGTGCCGCCAGCCTCGGCCCGCGCGCTGGCCGAGGCCTTGCCCCAGGCGGAAACGCGGATACTTGCCAGCGGTCACATTGGCATGGCCGTCAGCGCCCAGGCGCGGGACACCCTCTGGCGACCTCTCGCAGAATGGCTTCGGAATCTTGTCTGATCGCTGAGGGTCACTGACACGCGAAGCCGCTGCTTCCACCCTGGCCGGAAAGGCGAGCCAGTACAAACAACAAATTACAATAATATTGCTATATCAAATTAAAATATGATATTAATGCAATTAATAAATTAGATTATTAGTTTATTATTTTAATATTGGAGGGAGCATGGGGCGCGTGGTTCTGGTAACGGGCGGCATTCGCGGGATTGGTGCCGCCATCGCAAAGACCTTGAAGGCGGCCGGTTACGAGGTGGTTGCCAATTATCATCAGGACGACAGGAAGGCGACGGAATTCCACGCCGCCACCGGCATTCCGGTCTACAAATGGAACGTTGCCGATTTTGCTGCCTGCGAGGCCGGTGTCGCGGAGGTTGCCGCCGCGCTTGGGCCGGTGGCGGTTCTCGTCAACAATGCCGGCATCACGCGTGATTCGGTTTTGCGTAAGATGACGCCGGACGCATGGGGCGAGGTTCTTCAGACGAATCTCACCTCCTGTTTCAATATGTGCCGATGCACGATCGAGAAGATGTACGCGCAGGGTTTTGGCCGCATCATCAACATCGGCTCGATCAACGGGCAGTCAGGCCAGTACGGCCAGGTAAATTATGCTGCGGCAAAATCCGGTATGCATGGTTTCACGAAAGCGCTTGCTCTGGAGGCGGCGTCGAAGGGAATCACCGTAAACGCGATTGCGCCCGGCTATATCGACACCGAGATGGTGCGTTCCGTTTCCCAGAAGGTGCTGGAAAAAATCGTCGCCAAGATTCCGGTTGGGCGATTGGGGCAGGCGGAAGAAATTGCCCGCGGGGTTCTTTTTTTAGCCGCCGACGAAGCGGGTTTCGTGACGGGATCGACGTTATCGATCAATGGTGGCCAACACATGTATTGAGGGGCCTTCAAGACGGCGCAGTCTGGGAGCTGTCTTTCTAGAAGCTGTCTTTGCGGCGGCGGATTTCGGCAAAAACCTGGGCTGGCGGCGCGCCCTTCATGCCGACGGCCTGGGCGATGGTTTCCGTGTCTGCGCGAAGGAACGGGTTTGCCAGGCGTTCCATTGCGATCGTCGAGGGAACGGTTGAAATTCCCTGGGCGCGTTTTTTGTCGATTTCCTGAGCGCGTATCAGCAAGTCCGGATTGTCAGGGTCGATGCTTAACGCAAAATGCGCATTGGCCTGGGAATATTCATGGCCACAGAGAACAAGCGTTTCATCCGGCAACGCACGAAGACGTTTAAGAGATTCCCACATTTCCTCTGGCTCGCCTTCAAAGAGACGTCCGCATCCTAAAGAAAAAAGGGTGTCGCCGCAAAAAAGCGCCCTGCTTTCGCGGAACCAGAAGGCAAGATGCCCATGGGTATGGCCGTCCACTGCGATCACCTCGCCCACGGCCGATCCCACGCGTATGGTGTCGCCATCCGAAACGCCAAGATCGATCCCGGGAATACGGTCGGCGTCATGCCTCGGGCCCACGACCTTGCAGCCCGTCATCCGTTTAAGATCCAGATTGCCGCCGGTATGATCGTGGTGGTGGTGGGTGTTCAGGATGTAATTGAGACTCCAGCCGCGCTCTGTCAACGCGCGTAAAACCGGATCCGTGACGGCGGGGTCAATGACCGCGGTGACATAGTCGACCGGATCGTGGATCAAATAGCTGTAATTGTCCTGAAGCAACGGAATTTGCTGAATCGCCAGCCTGCTCATCGCGTTTCTTCCCTGCTGGTTCGCAGTCAAACCTAGCACCATTCTTTTGGCTGCGACATGTTGAAAGGATACGGAATTTTGACCCGGTTTTGTGGTAACTTGAGCGGATCATGTGGCGGGACGTTGTCGACATACGCGATTTTTACGCGACCGGTCTTGGCCAGGTCGCGCGCCAGATGATTTGGGCCGGCCTGCGCGGATTGTGGCCGAATGTAACCGGGTTGTCGGTCTTGGGCCTGGGCTATGCGATCCCCTATCTTGACCCCCTCCGCAAGGAAGCGGCTTGTACGCTGGCGGTCATGCCGGCTTCCCAGGGAACCCTTCCCTGGCCGCCGAGAGGGCCGGGTCTGACGGCGCTTGCAGCGGAATTCGCCTTGCCCTTTCCGGACCTTTCGCTGGATCGGGTCCTGCTCGTCCATGGGCTGGAATTCGGCGACCAGGTGCGTCCGATGCTGCGCGAAATATGGCGGGTGCTTGGGGATGGGGGACGTCTTCTCGTCGTCGTTCCGAACCGGCGGGGCATTTGGGCCCGCATGGAACGAACGCCCTTTGGCCATGGCAGTCCCTATACGGCGTCGCAACTCTCCCGGCTGCTTCGTGACAATATGTTCACGCCGGTTGAAACCCGTCGGGCACTTTCCATGCCACCGACGTCTTCGAAGCTGTTGTTGCGTTCGACCGCAGTCTGGGAAAAAGTTGGGCTTCGCTGGTTCCCGGGCTTTGCAGGCATCCTGTTAATGGAAGCGAGCAAACAGATTTATGCCGTGACGCCCGCAACCCCGCAACGGCGCAAAGCCTATGCGCCGGTTTCGGACAGCGTCTCTTGAAACGGTTAATCTTTGCCGCGTAACTGGAAGATGGCCTGTTCGCCAAAAAGATTTGGAAGAAGATGGGCCGCCAAATTGGATTGGCCTGTCCGTCCGGCATGGTCGAGCGAAATTCGTTTTTCTACGATAATCCCAAGTTCGTCGCAGAGGCTGATAAAATCGCGAATGGTGCAATTGTGAATGTTCGATGTTTCGTACCATGGCGTATTGAAGGCGCCTCTTGTGGGCATTTGGCCGCGTAGTAGTAGATCCGTTCGGACCCGCCAATACCCAAAATTATGGAAGGAAACGATCGCCCGGCGACCGATGCGCAGCATCTCGAAAAGCACCTCTCTTGGCGCACGCATCGCCTGCAAGGTCTGGCTGAGGATGACGTAATCGAAGGAATGGGACGGATAATCCTTCAAATCCATTTCCGCATCGCCCTGGATGACGGAAAGCCCGCGGCTGACACAAAGATAGACGCGTTCCTGTTTGATTTCGATTCCGCGACCGTCGACATCTTTTTCGTGCACGAGGTAGTCGAGAAGACGGCCATCGCCACAGCCAAGGTCCAGGACGCGGCTTTTGGGCGTGACCATCTCTGCGATGCGTTGCAAATCGACGCGGATGGCTGGAAGGCCTTTGTTTGTGAGGGGTTCCGTCATCTACGTGCCCAGACCCCGATGTTCGGAAGCCCCGTTTAAGAACCCGCGGAGGGTTTCCATGAATTTGGGCTCGTTCAGGAGAAAGGCATCGTGACCGGTGTCGGTTTCAATCTCGATGAAGCTGACATTCGCTGCGGCCCCGTTCAGGGCGTGGACAATCTCCCGGCTTTCCGACGTTGGGAAAAGCCAGTCGCTGGTAAACGAGAGGATGCAAAAACGGGTTTTTGTCCCACGAAACGCGTTTGTCAACACGCCGTCATGTGCTTCGGCCAGGTCAAAATAGTCCATCGCGCGCGTGATGTAGAGGTAGGCGTTTGCATCGAATCGATCAACAAACGTGCTTCCCTGATGGCGCAGATAACTTTCGACCTGAAAATCCGCATCGAACCCATAGGTCACGACCTTTCGGTCCTGCAGGGCGCGGCCAAATTTTCGGGTCAAGGCCGCTTCCGATAGATAGGTGATATGGGCCGCCATGCGCGCCACGGCCAGTCCTCGCGTCGGTCGCTTCCCATAGCTGAAATAATCCCCGCCATGCCAATCGGGGTCGGCGATGATGGCCTGGCGGCCAACTTCATGAAAGGCGATGTTTTGGGCAGAGTGTCGCGCCGCCGCCGCAATGGGGACGGACGTGAACACACGTTCTGGGAAGCTGACGGCCCATTGGAGAGCCTGCATGCCTCCCATCGAACCGCCGATGACGCAAAACAGCTGGTCGATTTTCAAGTGATCAAGCAAAAGCGCCTGCGCGCGCACCATGTCGGCAATGGTGATTCCCGGAAAATTAAGGCCATATGGCTTGCCGGTGGCAGGGTCGGTTTCTTTCGGTCCGCTCGTTCCCATGCAACCGCCCAGCACGTTCGAGCAGATAATGAAGTACCGGTCCGTATCCAGTGGTCGCCCGGGGCCAACCATAAGGTCCCACCAGCCGGGCTTCTTTTGTTCCGGATGTGGGCCGGCGACATGTTGGTCGCCCGTCAGCGCGTGGCAGACCAGGATCGCATTCGAGTGGTTGGCGTTCAGCTTCCCATAGGTTCGATAGGCGACGGAAAAAGCGCTCAGGTCGGCGCCGCAGTCGAGACGAAGCGGCGTTTCGATCCCCAGCTTGACCGTTTCACTCTTGGAAATGACGTCGCTAGCCTGGGGCATGGTTGTGCTTGCGAGGTGCTCGCGTCCTATAGAGAATGAAACAGGAATGGGTGCATAGCTAGGTTCCACGGCGCGAACTGTCAATGTTTTCTTTGATTTTCGAGGGCTCTCCGATTACTACTAACGCCTTGCTGGATATGGTTTAGAGCGGGATGACGGACGGAAAATCTCTTGCAGAGCTGCGCCGTGATATCGATCGGATCGACGATAGCATTCAGGAGCTTCTATGGCAGCGCACAGATGTTGTTGAAGAGGTTCGGGCATATAAGCACAAGCGGCGTGTTTATCGACGCGGCGGATTCTTTCGGCCCAGCCGCGAAATTGAAATCTTAAGGCGATTGCTTCGCCGTCATCAGGGCCTTTTTCCGGAAAAAGGGATTGTCCAGATTTGGCGGACGATTATCGCCTCGCATTTGGCCGCTCAGGAACATTTTACCCTTGCCGTTTATCGCCCGAAATCGAAAGACCCATGCTGGAATCTTGCGCGCGAACATTATGGATCCATCGTCCCGACGACCTATGCCGCTTCGATAACAACGGTGCTTAAGAAAGTCGCGGACCGAACTGTGTCGGCGGGCGTGCTTCCAGTGCCGCGAAAAAAGGACGATGCGTGGTGGCGGCACCTTGTCGATCGATTTGATGATTTGCGGATTGTCGCAGGCCTTCCCTTCGTTGACTTTGAAAGGGACGCGGGCGACGTACAAGCCGTGATCGTTGCGCCGATGGCGCCAGAGCCAAGCAGCAAGGACTGCAGTTTTTTTGTCGTTGAATCGGAGAGAGCAATTGGTCCGGCACGTCTTGCGGAGGCGCTTGCTTGCGAGAAGATAGCGGGCCGTTCTTTCCATGGGTGGCGAAGCCCAACCGGGCGTCGTCGGAGCTTTGCCCTGGTTGAAGCGGAAGGCTTTTTCGATGGAGCGGACCCGGTGCTGGCGCGCATTCGCCAGCACCTTGGCGAGGCGGTCCTTGGGATTCGTGTTCTTGGAAGCTACGCCGTGCCCCTGTCTGGAATGAAACCCAAGAAAAGCAGGAAATCTTCCCGTGGCCGCACTTAAAGTCCGACCAGGCATTTTGCAGATCGCACCCTATGTCGGGGGGGCTTCGCATCTTCCCGGCATGACCGATGTGATGAAGCTTTCGTCAAACGAAAGTGCGCTGGGCCCAAGCCCAAAGGCAATTGAGGCATATTTGGCTGCGGCGACCGATCTGCATCGCTATCCGGATGGCCGCGCGTGCGCCTTGCGCGAAGCCATCGGCCAGCTGCATAGCCTGAACCCGGATCGCATCGTTTGCGGCAATGGCTCGGATGATCTGCTGGCCTTGCTGGCCCGGGCTTACGCCGGGCCGGAGGACGAAATCCTCTACAGCGCACATGGCTTTCTACTGTTTCCAATTTTGGCCCATGGCGTCGGCGCTACCCCAATTGCGGTGCCGGAAAAAGACATGACGGTCGATGTGGACGGATTGCTCGCGCGGGTAACGCCTCGAACGCGGATTGTTTTTCTTGCCAATCCGAACAACCCGACGGGAAGTTATCTGAATGGGGGGGGGCTTCGCCGCTTGCGGAAAAAATTGCCATCGGATGTTCTCTTGGTGATTGATGCGGCCTATGCGGAATTTGTGACAGCGGCGGATTATACGCCGGGGGTTGATTTGGTGGATGCCGGGGAAAATGTCGTTATGACCCGGACGTTCTCGAAAATTTTTGCCTTAAGTGCCCTTCGGCTTGGTTGGGCCTATTGTCCGGGGCCGGTTGCAGATGTACTGAATCGACTGCGCGCGCCTTTCAATGTTGTTGGCCCGGCGCAGGCGGCGGGGATCGCGGCCTTGAAAGATGTTGCGTTTTTTGACCAGGCGAAGGCGCATAATACGAAATGGCGGGCGTGGCTTGCCGAGGCCTTGGGAAAGAGTGGACTTCACGTTTATCCGAGTGTTGCGAATTTTCTTCTTGTGCGCTTTCCTGACGATCCGTCACGGAATGCCGAAGCTGCAAACCGGGCCTTGAACGAACGGGGCATTCTTCCCCGAAAGCTTGCGAGTTACGGCTTGCCGGATTGTTTGCGAATTACGATCGGCAAGGAAAAGGAAATGCGCGCGGTGGCGGCGACACTTGCCGATTTTATGAAATAAGACGTTATGGATCACGCCTCTAGGGACCCCGCAATGGCATCACCAGCATCTCCCCCTTTGTTTGAAACGGTTGCGTTGATCGGCCTGGGGCTCATTGGGTCTTCTCTTGCGCGTGTCATGAAACGCGAAGGCCTTGCCGGAAAAATTATTGGCTGCGCGCGCAGTGAGGAAAACCGCGCCCTTGCGCGCAAGCTCGGCTTCGTCGATCGCGTAGAGGCGGATGCGGCGAAGGCCGTGGAGGGGGCGGATCTTGTCGTCCTTTGTACGCCGATTGGTGCCTATAAGGCGGTTGTTGAAACCATCGCGCCGCATCTGAAAAAAGGTGCGATCTTAAGCGACGTGGGCTCGGTCAAAGAGGCCGTGTTGCGCGATTTAAGTGCGCTTGTTCCAGACGGCATTCATTTCGTTCCGGCGCATCCGGTCGCCGGGACCGAACATTCTGGCCCAGAGGCTGGGTTTGACACGTTGTTCGAGGGGCGTTGGTGCATTTTGACTCCGGCGGAGGGGACGGCGTCCGAGGCCATTGCGCGTGTCACCGAACTCTGGCGGCGTGCGGGCAGCCAGGTTGAAATTATGGATGCCGCCCATCATGACAAGGTGATGGCAATTACATCCCATCTGCCGCATCTAATCGCGTACACCATCGTTGGGACGGCAACGGATCTGGAAGGCAGCGAGCGCGCCGAAGTTGTCAAGTTTTCCGCATCAGGCTTTCGCGACTTCACCCGTATTGCGGCTTCCGATCCGGTGATGTGGCGGGATATTTTTCTGAACAATCAGGATGCGGTGCTTGAGATGTTGGGCCGTTTCACGGAAGATCTTGCCGCCCTGCAGCGCGCCATTCGCTGGGGGGATGGGAAGGCGCTTGAAGAGCTGTTTACGCGCGCGCAGGCAATCCGCCGCAGTGTTGTCGACGCAAAACAGGCATAACCGAACCAGGCTCGCATTTGTTTATAGGGATGGCGTATGTCAACCGACGGCGAAACGGTCTGGGTTTTTGCCTATGGCGCGTTGATGTGGAAGCCGGAATTCGAATATCTTGAAATCCGGTCGGCGTTGCTGCGCGGCTATCACCGGGCGTTCTGTATTTTTTCCCATGTTTACCGGGGCTCGGTGGAAAAGCCGGGTCTGGTCCTTGGTCTTTCCCGCGGCGGTGCTTGTCGGGGGCGAGCCTTTCGTATCTTGCGCGCATGAGGCGTCAGTGCTTGCCAATTTGGACGCGCGCGAACAGGTGACAGGTGTTTATCTGCGCCGCCAGCTTCCCATTGATTTGGGCCGAACCCTGGGCCGGACCCATGCCCATGCCTATGTGGCGGACCCGGCCCATGTTCAATATGCGGGGAAGATGGCGTCGGCGCTGGCGGCACGCATCATTGCAGCAGGCAGCGGTTCCATGGGGACCAATCGCGACTATTTTGAAAGCACGGAAGCCCATCTCGAAGCGCTCGGCATTCGCGATACGGGCCTGCAACAGATTCGAAGATTCCTGCCGTCGGCTTCATGAAGCCTGTCGCGCAACGCCTGTCGCGCACCGTGAAAAATGTAGATATAGCCGGAAGGGTCCGTGGCCTTACGCGCAGCGCGAATAATCGCAAGATGTGCAAAGATCGCAGCCTTCCTGGTGGATAACGCTTGCCGCGCCGCATTTCGGGCATTGGGAAAGGCCCCGGGCGGGCGGGCTGGAAATTTTGTCTTCCGCCGGTGTTGGTGCCTTTCTTCCGGCTTTTGGTTCCGCCAGAAAACCAATTTCGATCATGTGGCGTTCAATCACTTCGCCAATGGCGGCAAGCAGGGAGGGCACGTAACGTCCACCCATCCACTGGCCGCCGCGCGGGTCGAAGACGGCTTTTAATTCTTCAACGACAAAGGATACGTCCCCACCACGGCGAAAAACGGCGCTGATCATACGGGTAAGGGCGACCGTCCAGGCGTAGTGTTCCATGTTCTTCGAGTTGATAAAAATCTCAAACGGTCGGCAGCGGCCATCTCTGAGCACGTCGTTGATGGTGATGTACATGGCGTGATCGCTGTCCGGCCATTTGAGCTTGTAGGTGCGGCCCGGCAGTTCGCCCGGCCGGTCAAGGGGCTGGGTCATGTAGACGACCCCGCTGCCCTCCAGCGCATCTTCCGGTCGCGGCCCGGCGTCACGGGAATCAAGGGGTAGTTCTTCCTGCGCCGTTTCCGTTTCCGGGGTGTCATTGGCGACCAGCACCGCACCCGTAATCGCGTTGGGACGGTACGTTGTGCAGCTTTTACAGCCCATTTCATAAGCGTCGAGATAGACGCTCTTGAAGGCTTCGAAGGAAAGGCTTTCCGGGCAGTTGATCGTTTTTGAGATCGAACTGTCCACATAGGCCTGAACGGCAACCTGCATGTCCAGATGTTCACGCGTTGTCAGGTGCTGCGTGTTGACGAAATAGTCCGGAAGGGGGGCGTTTTTGCCTCTGAGACGGCGATAGAGACGGTAGGCGTAATCGCTTACATCTTCTTCGCGTCGGGTGCCGTCCGGCATCTGGATGGTGCGTTTGTAGGTGTAACTGAATACCGGTTCCAGGCCGGAAGAGACGTTGTCCGCAAACAATGAGATTGTGCCTGTCGGCGCAATGGAGGTCAGCAGCGCGTTGCGCATGCCTTTCTTGCGGATGGCGTCGCGGACGTCGGCGTCCAGTTCACCGATGGTCTGGCCTGCGAGATAGCTTTCGGCGTCGTAAAGGGGAAAACAGCCTTTTTCTTCGGCAAGCGCCGCCGAGGTAAGATAGGCGGCGCGCTGGATATTGTGCATCCATTCCTTCGTCAGCTTGATTGCGCGTTTGCCGCCATACCTAGCCTCACAAAGAATAAGCGCATCCCCAAGGCCGGTCACCCCAAGGCCGATCCGCCGCTTCGCTTGCGCTTCCTCGCGCTGTTGCGGCAGGGGGAATTTTGAAATGTCGATGACGTTGTCGAGCATGCGAATGGCCGTGGCGACAAGTTTGGAAAGGTTGTCCGGGTCGATCCGCGCGTGTTCTGAAAACGGGTTTTGAACCAGACGCGCCAGATTAATGGAGCCAAGCAGGCAGGCACCGTAGGGCGGCAAAGGTTGTTCGCCGCAAGGGTTTGTCGAACGGATGTCTTCGCAGAAATAGAGATTGTTGCGCTGGTTGATCCGGTCGATGAAGATGACGCCGGGTTCTGCATAGGCATAAGTCGCCCGCATGATTTTGTCCCACAATGCGCGCGCCGGCAGGCTGTTGTAACAAACCCCGTTGAAGACAAGCTCCCACGACGCATCTTCCTTCAGCGCCTTCATAAACGCATCCGTCACCAGGACGGAAAGGTTGAACATGCGCAGGCGTCCTGCCTCCTGCTTCGCTTCGATGAAGGCTTCGATATCGGGATGGTCGCAGCGCATCGTGGCCATCATGGCACCGCGCCGCGAGCCGGCGCTCATGATCGTTCGGCACATGGCATCCCAGACGTCCATGAAGGAAAGCGGGCCGGAGGCATCCGCGCCGACGCCATGAACCGGGGCCCCCTTCGGACGGATTGTTGAAAAGTCATAGCCGATACCGCCGCCCTGCTGCATCGTTAGCGCCGCTTCCTTCAGATTTTCGAAGATGCCACCCATGTCATCGGGAATCGTTCCCATGACGAAGCAGTTGAAAAGCGTCACGTCGCGCCCGGTCCCGGCACCGGCGAGGATGCGACCGGCCGGCAAAAAACGGCAATCTGCCATGGCGTCATAGAAGCGGTCCGCCCAGTGCGACGCATCTTTTTCCGGCTGGGCAAGGGCGTTCGCAACCCGCCGCCAGCTATCCTCGATGGTCTTGTCCACAGGCTCGCCGGTCCTGGCCTTCAGGCGATATTTCATGTCCCAGATTTGTTGGGAGATCGGAGCAATAGAGACCATGACGGCGCTTTCGCCTCGTGAATGGGTGGGCGTTGCAACTCCCCAGAATAATTGGGAAGTCCTTCTAAACACTAGGGATTTTTAGATTTGACCCTTGACTCTAAGGAGGTGGCTTGGCGTCGTCAAGGGAATGTTCCTGTTATGTTTCCACACGAGAGGCAGCCGGGAAGTCCATGTTTCCTAGTCATATTTTCAGGTTACCCCGGCTTTTCAAGTTATCCACAGCTTCATCCACACCATGGCGCTGTAAAATTTGGCCGGCGTTACGCTGCCCCTTCTGCTTCCGCGACAAGCCTATCGGTAGCGCCTTCAATCCGTTGCTCAACTTCTTCCAGAAAGGCGGATTTCCCGAGTCCTTCAGGAATGGGGGGCAGGAATTCCAGGACAATTTTTCCAGGGCGTTTCAGAAAACTTCGACGGCTCCAATAGAGGCCGGAATTCAATGCCACCGGCACGACCGGCAGGTGAAGATGCGTGTAAAGCGCCACAATGCCCGCGTGATAGGGGCTGTGGCTTCCCGGTGCCACCCGCGTTCCTTCTGGGAAAATGACGATGGGGCGGCCTTCCTCGGCGGCCTTTCCGGCGCTTCGCAGCATCCGCCGAAGCGCTGCGACGCCACGCGTTCGGTCGATTGGCACGAGGCCAGCTTTGCGGACGTAAAGGCCGAAAACCGGTATGAGGAGAATTTCGCGTTTCAGAACGAAACTTGGATCGCGGAGGAGAAAAACATACGCCATCGTTTCCCACGCGGATTGGTGTTTCGAGGCGACAAGAAAGGCACCTTCCGGCAAATATTCCCGCCCGCGAATTTCAGCCGTAATGCCGACGACATGCGACAGCAGCCACGCCATGCCTCCGGTCCAAAATCGCTGCAGGCAAATCAGATAGCGCCGTGGAAGCAGCAGAATGGGCAGACAGGCAAATGCAAGGAACGTCGTCCCGCCAAAGAACAGCAGGTTAAAAAGGGCGGATCGCAGAAAGATCATGATGGCAAGAAGTCATACATGATTTTGGACGCGAAAAAGCGCAAATGCGCCAAAAGAAATTTATGATATTCGAGCAGCGCTAGTTTTGCAGATCCCGGCCACCGCCACCATTGGTTGCGATGGAAGTTTTTCGGAAAAACGGGGTGAGGAATAATTTTTAGATTCGGTAGCACTTGGCGGAATTCCAATAGGCTGCGTGGCATGTGATAGTTTGCCGTCACCAGACGCAGGGATTGCAATTTCTCCTTCGTTGCCCAGCTTGCTGTTTCGCGGGCATTGCCGATGGTGTCGCGTGCTTCGTAGCCGAGTTTGATGCAGCAATCGGCATTCTCCGATGCCAGATTTTCTTCTGGAAGGATATCGCGTGCCTGTACACGCGCATTCACGCCGGAAATAAAAAGTTTCCCCCCCATTGCGGACCGATAGAGGCGAACGCCAACCTCCAGGCGATTGCTGCCGCCTGTGAGAACGACAATGGCGTCGGTGCGCGTTTCCGCGTCCACGACGCGTTCCGGTATCTGCTCGACAAAACGGATAAAGCCGTAAGCCCAGGCCAACCCGATGCCGGCAAGAAAAAGGATGGCAAAAAACCATGGCCTCCGCGAGGGGCGTTTGCGAAAAATAGGCGCCCGCCTCATCTTCCATTCTCCAATAGGACATCCACCGCCTCGGAAAGGTTCTCATAGATTGCGACGGGAAGCACATGTTTTGGCAGCTTTGCCGCCTGGGTTGCGGCCCCCATGCCGGTGCGAACCAGAATTCGGGGGCAATGCACCGCCGCCGCTGCTTCCAGATCGCGAAGCGCATCGCCAATTATTGGCGTTGTCTTCGGGTCCGCCGAAAACCGCCGCAGCGCGTCGGTAAGCATGCCAGGGTTTGGCTTTCGGCGTGGCCCCGGCGCGTCGGGGGGGTCCGTGCAGTAGAAAATGGCATCCAGCGAGGCGCTATCCTTATGCAGTTCGTTGCGCAAATGGTTGTGGATATGATGAAGCATGGCCGTGTCGATAATCTTGCGGCCGACGACCGCCTGGTTTGTTACCAGCGCCACCCGGATATTGGCCTGATTGAGGCGCGCAATGGCCTTTCCGGCTCCGGGCAGCATGACAAGCTCGCCCGGATGCTTGACGTAATCCGTCCGGTTTTCATTCAACACGCCGTCGCGGTCGAGAAGAACAAGCTGCATGGCCTATAGCATCCGGGAAAGTTTTCGAAGCACCGTTATTCGGGCAGCGAGCATGGCGATAAAGGCCGTCGCGATTGGCAGGGCGGCGATGGCGATCCAATGCCGGGTCGCGAGCGAAAATCCGGAGAGCATTTCAATGTCGAGGCTTTCAACCAATCTTCCGGTGATAAAGATTGTGAGGGCGGCCAGCGCGGCGCCCATTGCGCCGCCACGAAAGCCTACCCGCATCGCGTGGGATTGAAACTGTGTGGCAATATAGCTGTCCCGGGCACCAAACGTATGGAGAAGCGCAATCGTATTTTGATGGATGGCAAGCCCGGTATGCGTCGTGAAAATGATCATTGCAACCGCGGTCAGCCCGGTCAGCAGGACAACGAAGCCGGCTGCGAATTTGAGGATGCGTGCCAGGGCAGTCAGACGTTCCGACCAGCGTTTGTGATCGTCCAGAGAGGCGCCCGGCACTTCTGCGGCCAATTGTGCCTCAAGCTTTGCCAAATTGGGCGGTTGTGCCGTGTCCAGCGTCACGTCGATCAGTTTTGGCAAGGGCAGTTCCTGAAGGATGTCCCCGCTGTTGAGCCAGGGTTCGAGCAAGGTTGCGATTTCGCCGTCCGTCAAGGCCTCGGCGCGGAGGACACCCGGCGTCTGCTGTAAAATCTCGAGGGTTCTTGCGAGGCGGTCGCCGAAGGTGCCGGGGAAAGAATCTCCCGGGCCGGGCGGCAGAAGCTGGACGGTGACGGTTCCGGAAAGCCCGCGGTCCCAGCGTTCAAGCGCCACCCCGATGGAAAGCGCGCCGCTTAGCGCGAGACCGGCCAGAAACACCATTAGGGCGATAATCCATGGCAGGGTTCGTGCCGCTGGGTCACGGCGAAACTGAAGCTCGACAGGCCGTGAAAACATTCAGACCATTCCCTGTATGTCGTTATTTTCCGAAGCCACGGCATCGTGCGACCGTGTTACGACATTGCCATTGGCAAGGCAGATCTGTGGGTATTCGAACTGCCCCACAAGCGCCTCGCTGTGGGTGGCGATAACGACCGTCGTGCCGATTTTGTTGAGTTCTTCAAACAGGCGAAGGATGCGCATGGCGCTTTGTTCATCGACATTGCCGGTCGGCTCGTCGGCAAGCAGAAGGCTTGGTCGCGAGATCACGGCCCGGGCAATGGCAACCCGCTGTTTTTGGCCTCCAGAGAGGGTCGGCGGGCGGGCGTTGATCTGGTCGGTAAGACCAACCCAGTTGAGCAGTTCTGTGACATGTTCGACGATCTGTTTTTTCTTCGCACCGGCAAGGCGAAGCGGCAGCGCGACATTTTCAAGGGTGGAGAGGTGGTCAAGTAGGCGGAAATCCTGAAAAACAATGCCGATACGCCGCCGCAGGGCCGGGAGAGCGGGGCGGGGCAGAGTTGTCACATTCTTGCCAAAAAGCTGCATCTCGCCACGCGTCGGCCGCTCGGCAAGGTACATAAGCTTCAAAAGGGTCGATTTTCCGGCGCCGCTGGGTCCGGTGAGGAAATGGAAGGACCCGGACGCCAATTCGAATGAGATGTCGTTAAGGACTTCCTCCCCAGAGCCGTAACGCATGCCGACATTCTGGAGCCGCACCATGTGGGTCTTTTTCGTGCTCACTCGGCCTCCAAAAGCTAGGGAATGCAGGCGAGAGAGGATTGCACAGAGGGTGTGACCGCGTCCAGCGCCCATGCCACGGCTCTTGCCATTCAAACGGACCTCCGACTATAAAATCAGGCAGTTCTCTTTAGGCGATTCGTAAATGCTTCTTAATTGCAGTGCCTGTTCGTCGCGATATTTGGTTGATCCGCATGTCTTTAGGCAGGGCGGCCGCAAGGTCCGTTGTGCAAAATGCGCCCATGTCTGGTTTCAGGAGCCGCCATTTGATGCCCCGGAATCGGGCGCGTCCCCCTCTCTGGAACCGCGCGCCATTCCAAAAGGCTCGAACCTTCCGAGCGTCCAGAACGCCTCGACGGGGGGGCGGAATTTTCTGGGCTGGGCAACGCTTTTGCTCTTTATCGCGGGGGGACTCGCCATTGGATTTCTTGCGCGTCAGCAGGCCATCACCGCGTGGCCCCCGATTGAACGGCTCTATTCCGCAGTGGGGTTGGCACCTGAGCTTGTGGGCGCAGGGCTTGAAATTCGCAGTGTCACATCCGGGCGCATGCTTGAAGGCGACAGCCAATGGCTGGTCATAAAAGGCGAAATCCTGAATGCGTCCAGGCAGGTTCTAGACGTTCCCAGACTCTCTGGCACGCTTCAGAATTCAGCCGGTCAAACGGTTCACGGATGGTTTTTTGTCGCCAACGAGATGCGCCTTCTTCCCGGCGAAATTGTGGTTTTTAAAACACGTGTCAAAGACCCTGCGCCGACAGCCGATTCCGTGGTCGTCGGCTTTTCCAGGCGCGACTAAAAATCCTGATTTTTATACAACGGTCCAGCGAATGGCGCGTATTTTAGTAGCTGAAGATGACGAGTCCGTACGGCAATTCGTTGCCCGTGCGCTAACCCATGGTGGCCACGAGGTGACCGTAAGCGAGAACGGCTTGCTTGCTCTCGACAGGCTTGCGGCGGAATCCTACGACCTGTTGTTGACGGATATTCTTATGCCGGGGATGGATGGCATCGCTCTTGCCCTGAAAGCTTCAAAAGAAAACCCAGACATGCCGATCCTCTTGATGACCGGCTATGCAGCGGAAAAACAGCGTGCGCACAATCTCAATGTTTTAATTTATCGCGTGATTTCAAAGCCTTTTACCCTTAAAGGAATATGTGATGTCGTTGACGACGCGCTGGCGGACAAAAGCGGTCGCGGCCCTGGAAGCATCGATGGCAAAAAGCAGTAATTGAAAGTCAAAGTCCCATGGACAAAAAAAATAAAAAAAGAATCCTTTACGGTATTTTTGCCGCTGTTTTTTCTCTGATTTTTCTTGCGTTGATTGTTCCAAGTTTCATTGATGCGAATCAGTACAAGAACCTCATTGCGGACGAGGTGCGTTCCGCGACGGGCCGCGCGCTTACCATTGAAGGCGATATTGATCTTACGATTCTTCCGGCACCAGCTGTCTCCATTTACAAAATAAAATTTGCCAATCTTGAAGGGGGCGCCAGTCCCGATATGGCGCAGATTGCGGTCCTTCGCGTGCGCATTGCGCTTTTTCCTCTTTTTACCGGTCGCATCCAGGTTGAGAGCATTTCGGTGATCGATCCGGTCATTGCGTTGGAAAAATTGGCCGATGGCCGTGTGAATTGGGAGTTTGCACCGCAGGCTGGCGAGGGTGCGGTGGGGCAGGAAGCCACGGCGACATCAACGGCGGCGCCAACAGAGAAAACAGCGGATACGGGTGCGGCTGCAAACGCAATCCAGATCGATCAATTTACGATTGAAAATGGCACGCTTATTTACCGGGATGCGAAATCGGGTGTGCTTGAGCGCATCGAAAAGTTCAATGCGACCATTCGTGCAAAATCGCTTGTTGGACCGTTCCATGTGGATGGTGGCCTCGTTGTGCGTGGCATGCCGCTCTCGCTTCGTCTTGGCACGGGGCGTCTTGTCGAAGGGCCGGGCACGCCGATTAATCTAGAGATTGCTATTGAGGATGGGGCCGGGGGTGCGACGCTTGCTTTTTCTGGAACGCTTTCATCGCCCAATCCGATGGGGGTGCTTACCGGGACGTTGATGGCAAAAAGCGAGAACCTTGCCGCCGTAATCGGCAGGTTTGGCGTTGCGCGAAATGCGCCTTTGCCGGGGTTTGTTGCCCAGGAATTTTCCTATGAATCGTTGCTTGTCGCATCCGCCAGTAATTTTGAGCTTCGGGAAATCATGCTCGGTTTCGGCGATGCCACGGCCAAAGGTGGCGTGAAGCTGCGCCTTGGAAAAACCGTCGATGCCGAGGTGAACGTCCAGGCCACGACAATTGATTTTGACCGTTGGCTGGCGATGAAACCTCAGGACGCGCGCGAAAGGGAAACGGTGACGGAAACGGTTTTGCCGCGTGGTGCCGGTGCCCCTTCCCAGGCGGCCAGGAAAAAGGACGCAGAAAAAACCGCCTTCGTGCTTCCAAAGGATATCAACGCTTCTTTCAATTTCGCCGTTGATTCAATCCTTTTCAACGGTGCGGCGATACGAAAGGCACATATCTATGCGTCACTTGGCGATGGCGAACTCACCATCGATCAGGCAACGGCGCAATTTCCGGGGGGCGCCAGCCTTTCGATGTTTGGTTTTGTGTCTGCCGTAAAAGACGCGCCACATTTCGAGGGGGATCTGGATTTCCGTTCGGAAAATCTGCGCAGTCTCCTCAATTGGTTGCGGGTAGATATTGCTGACGTGCCTGCGAACCGCATGCGAGGGGCGTCGCTGACGGCAAAGCTTGCGGTGACTCCGGCGCGCGTGACTCTCAAAAAACTAAAGTTGAAACTTGATGAATCCCAGATGACGGGCACGCTTTCCATGGCGTTTTCGGGGCGGCCGGACGTGCGCGGCAATCTGTCCCTGAACCGGCTGAACCTGGATGCCTATCTTGGAAAAGAAAAGAAACTTTCCCGCACGAGCACACGTGCCGCAGGCGCGAAGGCTACAGGTGCGAAGGCTGTGGCTGCGACCCCTGCCAAAAAATCTTCCGGGGGGTCGGGCAAAGAAAAGGAGGCGTTATCGGCCTTGAAAGGGTTGGAAGATTTCGATGCCGATCTTTCTTTTTCACTGGATCGGCTTGTTTTCCAGAAACAGGCAATCTCCGGCATTCGTTTAAGCGGCGCGCTTGCGAAGGGGGTGCTGACGCTTCGTGATGCCAGCGTTCGGGATCTTGCCGGCACGCGGGCGAAACTCTCCGGCCGTGCGAGTAAATTTTCCGACACGCCGCAATTCGATGTTCATCTGGATCTTCGCTCAAAAGATGTGAGCCGACTGTTTCGCCTGACTGGCGATGCGCCGCCCCCGGCAGCAGAAAAACTTGGTGCGACAACCCTGAAGGCCCGGCTCACGGGCGGGCTTAATCGTTTGAAAATCACCGCTGATCTTGGCGTCGCAAAAGGCTTTGTACGCGTCAGCGGGGATGTTGGAAATTTGCTGGAAGCGCCGGATTTCAACCTTCACCTTGCGGTTGAACATAAAAACCTTGTCTCGCTTTTGCAGGTTTTCGACTATCGGCCAAAATCGGCAAAGCTGGGGGCGCTTTCCCTGAAGGCGCGGATGGAGGGAACGGCTGCCTCCGTGGCTTTTTCAGGGATTGATGGCCGCATCGGGCCTGTAAAAATTGCCGGGAAAATGGGGGCCAGGCTCGACGGGCCGCGACCGGTGATTACGGCCCGGCTTGAGGCCGGGGAAATTCCGGTGCATCGCTTCCTTCCGGCGGCGCGCACGCGCGCCGCTTCGTCTGCCGTTCCACGAAAGGGCGGGCCCGCTCCCCGTCAAGGTGGAAAAGGCAGTGCCTCGCATTGGTCAAAGGCACCGCTTGACCTTTCCGGTCTTCGCCTTGTCGACGCGACGATCGATCTGTCGGCGGCGGTCCTTGTCTACGACAACCTTCGCGTTAAAAATCCGCGCCTGGGCGTCGCGCTTAAGGACGGTGTGCTTGAACTCAGCAAGCTTTCCGGAAGTCTTTTTGGCGGCACGTTTGATGCGATGGCAAGCCTTGCGGATCACAAGCCTGCGACAGTGAACGGCAAGCTTGTTGTGCGCGGCGCGAACATTAAAAAAGCGTTGTTTGCCTCTTCCGGTTTCGACCTGGGCGATGGCAATCTGGATTTCGATGTGGATCTGAAGGCATCGGGGAACAGCGAGCATGCCCTTGTTTCCGCTCTTCATGGCCTGGCGGACCTTCGCGTTAAAGATGGCGTCGCCAAGGGGTTTGATCTCGACGCGGTAAGTGCGCGGCTAAACAATCTGAACAGCCCGGCTGCCTTTCTCGGCCTTCTGGATTCGGCCCTTTCCGGGGGCGAGACGCGGTTTCAGGAATTGCGTGGCAAGGTCCGGGTCGCAAACGGCATCGCCAAGATGGAAGACATGCGCATGCAGGCGAAATCCGGCACCGCCGATCTTTCCGGAAAGGTGGACCTTCCGAACTGGAACATGGACCTGCGGGCGGATTTCCATCTTGCTTCCGAGCCGGGCGCGCCGGTCTTTGCGATGCTTTTGAGGGGTCCGCTGGACGCACCGCATCGCCGTTTCGATACGAAGCAGTTCCAGAACCATCTCCTTAAAAAGG
Source organism: Rhodospirillaceae bacterium (assembly GCA_002746255.1). Lineage (NCBI taxonomy): Bacteria > Pseudomonadati > Pseudomonadota > Alphaproteobacteria > Rhodospirillales > Rhodospirillaceae > Rhodospirillaceae bacterium. Next base: position 70,073 of record NVWO01000008.1, read on the forward strand.
GCGTTGGCAGCCTGTTAAAAAAGATATTGCCGTTCAAGAAGAAAACGCCAGAGGCATCCACAAACGGCGAAACGGAAGGTGGCAAGGAAACAGCACCGCTGCCGGATCCGGAAAAAATCATCAAGGATCTCTTTAAGGGCTTTGGGTTCTAAGGCAGGTCGGTTTTGCCGTCGGGTTTGCGATCCTGTGCCGCGCGCTCTCGAAACGTCTGCAGAATATGAATGCGAATTGCGCTTGAGAGATTGCTCGGGTTTTCTCGGTCAATTTCCGTGACGAGGTGATTGATCGAGATGCGGCGCTCTGCCGCCAGTTCGGCCAGGGTTTCCCAGAAAATTTTCTCAAGCGAGACGCTTGTCCGATGCCCCGACACGATTACGGAGCGTTTGCGAATTGGATGCATGTCGGTGGCTTCCTTGGCCATCATTGCCTTTTTTCCGCTGTACCTGCTGCCGATTTCCGTTTCCCTTTCTTTGGGCGTTTGGCGCGAAGTGCCACCGCAAAAGCCTTGTGTGCCCACGCGCAAAGTGCTTCCGGATCCTCCATGATGTCGGCGGGAACCTCAAAATAGGAAATCGTCATGCGGGGGTCCTTGTCGAAGGCCTGGATCGAATGGTGAATGCCATGGGCGTGGAAATCTTCACGGTTCCCATCGTCCACTTTCAGATAAAGGGTGTCGTCAAAAAGGAGGGCAAACGGAAATCCATCCCTATAAATGCAATGGCCGCCAAACATGCGGCGCTGGGAAAGCGGTCCAAGCGGCTTTAACAAATCAAAGATATAATCAATAAATTCTGAGCTTGCAGGCACGGAACGAATTTCACTTTGTCGTGGGTTGTTGAATTCGTCTGGATGGCAGCATTCAGAGGCTTATTTTTTGCGGAAGCTATCCAATGGGATCACTTCTGCGGTGGTGTCGTCCTTGGTTTGATCCGCCGCGGTTTCGGTTGCCGCTTTTTTCTGGATAGCCGTTGCAGGCTGTGGCCGAGACGAGGCGTCCTGCAAGGGCGTTGCGGCACTTTCCGATTCCTTGTCGCCACGGCATTGCAGGCCGAAACGTACGGAAGGATCGACGAAGCTGGTGATTGCCGCGAAAGGTACGATCAGCTTTTCCTGAAGATTGTTGAAGCTGAGCGTGACCTCAAACAGGCTGTCTGTGATGTTTAAATCCCAAAACTGATTTTGGAGGACAATCGTCATTTCGTCCGGGTAACGGGTTCGCAGGCTGTCTGGAATGTTGACGCCGGCATGGGTTGTCCGGAACGAAATATAAAAATGACGACCGCCAAGAAGGCCCTCTTTGGCAATTTGGGTCAGAACCGTTTGAACCAGCTGGCGCAGCGTATCCTCATAAAGACGGTCGTAGTCCATGTCGCTGTTCATGTGCCCCATCATTTTTTCCGGCGGTCCATTTCGCCGGTGTTGCGAACTGCAGGCGGTGGGGGGCTTCTGTTGCCCGGTGCCCCCCGGACCGCGCTTGCTTATTTAAGCAGCGAGTGCATAACGATTGTTGTCATTGGCACTTATAAAACGACCCGATAACGGTGGTATCATACCGAGCAAAAATTAAGCCTTTACCACGCGCGTCGATCCTGTTTCGCCCCCATAAGCCCCGCTTGTCCCCTGTTGAAAATGACCCAAGGTCTGCGGGTGTAAAAAATATGGTGGAGGCGCCGGGTACTGCCCCCGGGTCCGCTACGCCTATTTCACTTAATGTTTATCGCCATAGTCGGAAAACCGACCCTTTCAATATAGGCGCTTCGGGGGGCCATGAAAAGATGGGCTGTGTCACGTTTTTGGTCTGCCGGAGCGCTGGCGTTGACCAGGGCCAGACGCTAGAGTGCCCGACCGGATAAATGTGTGGAACATGAGATGCCGCTTACGCCCGAACAGCTTCAGGAAATCGAGGCCCTGCGCACGAACCAGAAGCCGACCTGTCGTGCGACGGTCCCCATGCTTGAAGAGGTCCTTTACCAGGCCATGCCGGTGCTCGATCACGGCTTTGTCCGGGTTGTGGACTATATGGGGGATGATGGCGCCATCGTTCAGGCGGCCCGGGTTTCCTATGGCAAGGGAACGCAGAAAACCCGCGAAGATCAGGGGCTTATCAATTATTTGATGCGCCACCGGCACACGACGCCGTTCGAAATGTGCGAAATCAAATACCATATAAAACTGCCGATTTTCGTCGCCCGGCAGTGGATTCGCCATCGTACGGCCAGCGTGAATGAATATTCCGCCCGTTATTCTATTTTAGATCGGGAGTTCTATATTCCGGCCCCGGAACAGCTTGGGATGCAGTCTTCGGACAATCGCCAGGGCCGTGGGGATGTTCTGCAGGGCGAGGAGGCGGAACGGGTTCTGCAACTGTTACGCGAAGATTCGGACCGCGCCTATCAGCATTATATGGAAATGCTGAACACCGACGAAGAAGGCAAAATTCTTGACCCAAACCGTTCGGGACTGGCGCGCGAGCTTGCGCGGATGAATCTCTCCTTAAATTTTTACACCCAGTGGTATTGGAAGACCGATTTGCATAATTTGATGCATTTCCTGTCGTTGCGCGCCGACCCGCATGCGCAGCATGAAATTCAGGTTTATGCGCAAGTGATGCTTGATACGATGAAACGCTGGGTGCCAATGACGCATTCGGCTTTTCTTCAATACCGCACGGGTGGTCTCCATCTTTCGGCGGCGGCGCTTCGCGTCGTTCGTCGCATGTTGGCAGGGGAAAGCGTTACTCAGGAAGAAACGGGGTTGGGCGCCCGCGAATGGCGCGAGCTGATGGCGACCCTGAAGGACAGCACAGACGGCTAGCAGGCCGCGTCTTAATCCCCGGATTCTGCTTGCTGGGTTTTCAGTTTTTCCCAAATACGATCGGCAATTTTTCGATAGGCTTTGGCGTGCGGGCCGTCCGGTTCGGCGATGACGATGGGGTTCCCGTCGTCCGCGTGCTGGCGAATGGCAATGGCCAGCGGAATTTCACCCAGAAAATCCACGTCAAGGCGATGGGCTTCCGCCTTTGCGCCACCCTGATTGAAAATCGGCGTCTGGTGGCCGCAGTGAGGGCAGGTGAAATTGCTCATGTTCTCGATGATGCCGAGAACCGGCACGTGAACTTTCCTGAACATATTTAGCCCCTTCCGGGCATCGAGAAGGGCAAGGTCTTGCGGCGTCGAGACGATCACAGCGCCGGTCAGCGGCGCGTTCTGTGCCAGGGTCAACTGGACGTCGCCCGTACCGGGCGGCAGGTCAAGGACGAGAACGTCAAGCGTCCCCCAGCGAACGTCGCGAAGGATCTGTTCAATCGCGCGCATGACGATTGGACCCCGCCAGATGACGGGTTCGCCCGCCTCGACCAACAAGCCGATGGACATGCAGGCGATACCGTGATTTTCGATGGGGAGAAGTGTCTTGCCATCGGGGGAATGGGGCTTGCCGGTCAAGCCCATCATGTGCGGAATGGATGGGCCGAAGACGTCCGTATCCAGGAGGCCAACGCGCAGGCCGTTCGCCTTGAAGGCAAGCGCCAGATTGACGGCGGTCGTTGATTTGCCGACGCCGCCCTTGCCGGAGGCCACCGCCAGTAATGCGCCCACGCCAGGCACCGGCGCGATCGCTCGCGCACCCTCCGGTGGTGCGCCCTCCGGTGGTGCACCTTCCGGCGGCTGGCGGGAAGCTTCGGCGCCTGGGGCTGTTTCGGCGGTAAGCACGACGGTTGTTGAAACGATGCCGGGAAGGGCTTGTACGGCTTTTTCGGCTGCCTTACGGATCGGTTCGAGTTTTTGTGCCCGGGACGGCGCGACTTCCATGACGATGACGACGTTGCCGTCCTTGTTGATGACGTTCGTCACCAGGCCGCTTGTGACGATGTCTTTGCTGCTTTTTGAGCCGTTTGCCGGATCGAGAATTTCTCGAAGGGCGTTTTGAATGTCCGGATGATCTGCAATTGCCATCTTTTATTTCTCTCTTTTCTTCCGCCTTGGGCCCTTTGCGGAGGCGGCGTTGCGCTGTTAGGCATTATTATGGAGGCCGTTATTGCGTGGCCACCCAAGCTGTCATATAAGGCTCTGGAGAGTGCTTGAAAAGGCGGTGCCTTTTAGTGGCGCCTTTTATGAGGGCAAGGAGAGGTTTGCATGTCTTGGTCTAATCAGGGTGGAAATGGCGGTCAGGGTGGTCCTTGGGGGGGGCGTGGGTCCGGTGGTCCACAACCACCGGATATTGAGGATTTGTTGCGCCAGGGTCAGGACCGGTTCCGGAGCATGTTCCCGGGCGGCAGCCGCCGGGGCCTTGTTCTTGCCCTGTTTGTCGTGATCGGTATTTGGCTTGCCAGCGGTTTTTATAGGGTTCTTCCGGACGAACAAGGGGTTGTCCTCCGCTTTGGCGAATGGATTCTGCCGACTAAACCACCCGGCCTTCACTACCACCTGCCTTATCCGGTCGAGCAGGCCATGACGCCGAAGGTTACGCGCGTCAACCGTATTGAAGTGGGGTTTCGCTCGGCGGTCGATTCCAGAAATTCCGGCATATTGCGGGAAGTGTTTGAAGAAAGCCTGATGCTGACAGGAGACGAGAACATCGTCAGCGTCAACTTCACGGTCTTCTGGGTTATCAACGATGCTGGAAAGTTTCTCTTCAACATTCGCAATCCCGTTGAAACGGTGAAAGCCGCCGCCGAAAGCGCCATGCGCGAGATCGTCGGGCAAAAGCCAATTGCGCGTGCCTTTGCTGAAGGACGCCAGCAGATCGAGCAGGAGGCGCATGCGCTTTTGCAGGGGATTCTGGATTCGTATGAATCAGGCATTCACATTACGCAGGTTCAATTGCAGAAAGTCGATCCTCCTGGGGAGGTGATCGACTCCTTCCGCGATGTTCAGCGCGCGCGGGCCGATCTTGAGCGAAAACGCAACGAGGCGGAGACGTACCGGAACGACATCATTCCAAGGGCGCGCGGCGCGGCAGAAGCAAAAGTTCAGGAAGCCGAAGGCTACCGGCAGGAAATCATTGCCCGCGCACAAGGGGATGCAAGCCGTTTCCTTGCAGTTTATGAGGAATATCGGAAGGCGAAAAAAGTCACCGAACAGCGGCTTTATCTGGAAACGATGGAAGAGATTTTTAGCAACGCCGAAAAAGTTATCATCGATTCGGGCGCATCCGGAGGCCAGGGCGTCGTTCCTTATCTTCCGCTTCCCGAGGTGCAGAAGCGAATGAAGGGCAATAGCGGGAAGGGGGCGGCGGAATGAGTAAAATCACTCTTGCCGTGATGGGCGGCATTCTTGTTGCCATCATCGTGGGGCTGAATGCGATCTTTATCGTGCATCAGACACAACAGGCGATCGTCCTGCAGTTTGGTGATCCGAGGCGCGTGATCGCGGAGCCGGGGCTGAAGTTCAAAATCCCCTTCGTTCAGGATGTGATTTATTATGACAACCGGTTGCTGGATTTTCCGCATTCGGCGGAGGAAGTCATCGCCGCTGATCAGAAGCGACTGGTCGTCGATAGTTTTGCCCGTTGGCAGATTGTCGATCCGCTTCGGTTTTATGAAACGGTTGGCAATGAACGTGGTGCGCGTGCCCGGCTAAACTCGTTTATGAGCGCCGGTCTTCGGCGCGTGATCGGTAGTGTGCCATTGGCGGCAGTGCTGACGGAAAAGCGCGCCGATATCCGGAAGAAAATTCGTTCCGAGGTGGATAAGGAAGCAAAGGATTTAGGTGTTCAGGTGTTCGATGTGCGGATCCGCCGTGCGGATTTGCCGGCGGAAAACAGCCAGGCAATTTATGCGCGGATGAAAAGCGAGCGCGACCGCGAAGCAAAAGAATTCCGTGCGCAAGGGGCTGAAATTGCTCAGCGTATCCGCGCCCGTGCCGACCGCGATCGCGTTGTTATTCTTGCCGAATCCAAGAAAAAGGCGCAGATTTTGCGTGGGGAAGGCGATGCCGAATCAATTCGGATTTATGCGGATGCCTTCGGCACGGCCCCGGACTTCTATGCCTTTTATCGTTCGCTTCAGGCCTATCGTACATCCATGCAGGGTGATAACACGACGCTCGTGCTTTCGCCGGATGGTGCCTTCTTCAAGTTTTTTAAAGATATTGGTGGAAGCAAGACGACAGGAAAGTGATGCGGTGCTTCCATAGGTTGGCGCGCCTCTCGCTTTCGTGATCCGCTGTGTGTGTTCTGCCCTTGATTTTTTCAGGCAAAACCTAAATCCTTTAGAAGCTTAACCCGAAGCCATGCGGAATGGTCTTGTAAAGAAGGCTCTTAGGGGTGCCTGCAAGGTCGTTTGTTAAGTTTAATTTTCCGGGGAGGGTATTTGAAGGGATCTTTTTCTTTCAAATGTGAACCGAAGACGTAAACGTAGACAGGAAACCCCTATGACCCAGACAAAACGTCCACTGGTGGCGCAATCCGCGTCAATATCAAAAAAACAATTTTTGCCATTCGCCGCCTGGCCGGCGGTCGTGCTTCTACTTTTGGCCAGTTTTTTTGTTGCGGTTTCTGCCCACGCCAAGCAGGGGCCAAACGGCTTTTCGAAACTCGTAAAAGAGCTGACGCCGATGGTCGTCAATATTTCGACGACTCAGATCATCAAGCGTGACAAAGGCCGGCAACAGGAAATGTCGAAATTTCCTCCTGGCTCTCCCTTTGAGGAATTTTTTCGCGAGTTTATGCCTCGCCAGGGGCAGGGCCAGGGGCAGCGGCAGGGTCAGCCACGTCGCCCGCGCAAGGCAACGTCTTTGGGGTCCGGGTTCATCATCAGCCCGGATGGCTACATCGTGACAAACAACCACGTCATTATGGGTGCCGATGAAGTAACGGTGATCTTGCATAACGACGTTAATTTGAAAGCAAAAATTGTCGGCCGTGATCCGAAAACGGATTTAGCGCTTCTAAAAGTCGAGACGAAGAAGCCACTTCCCGCCGTGCGCTGGGGTGATTCGGATGCGTCCGAGGTTGGCGACTGGATCATCGCTATCGGTAACCCCTTTGGTTTGGGTGGGACGGTGACCACCGGAATTATTTCGGCGCGCGCCCGTGTTATTCAGGCCGGGCCTTACGATGATTTCATTCAAACGGACGCGTCGATCAATCGCGGCAATTCCGGTGGCCCGATGTTCAACATGAAGGGCCAGGTTATTGGCATCAACTCGGTCATCCTTTCGCCATCCGGTGGCAATATTGGCATCGGCTTCGCTATTCCTTCTTCTTTGGCCCAGCCGGTGGTTACGCAGCTGAAGAAATACGGCCATACGCGCCGGGGCTGGCTTGGCATTCATATTCAGGAAGTCACCCCGGAAATTGCGGAAAGCCTTGGTATGGGGCGCGCGCGCGGTGCAATGGTGGCAAGCGTCGTCGAGGGCAGCCCGGCGGAGAAAGCGAAGCTGGAGCCGGGCGACATCATCCTGCGTTTTGGTGATACGGAAATCGGCAAGCCGCGAAAACTTTCCCGCACCGTTGCCGAAACGACCGTCGGTAAAAAAGTCAGCCTCGAAATCTGGCGGAAAGGCAGAAAGAAGAAGGTAAAAATCGAAATTGGTCTTATGGAAGAAGCCAAAACTGCCGAGACAGGGGATGTGCCTTTAGAGGAAGAAAGCACGTCAGAACATGCGACGGTGCTTGGGCTTTCTCTGGCCTCGATCAACGCCGAGACGCGCCGCAAGTTTAATTTGTCGCGTGACGTCAAAGGTGTGGCAATCGTCGGCGTCGATGAAGACAGCGAGGCGATGGAGAAGGGAATCCGGCCGGGGGATATTGTTGTTCTGGTTGGGCAGGATCATGAGAGCGTGAGCACGCCGGCGGATATCGTCGCGAAGGTCGAGAAGGCCGAAAAATCCGGTCAGAAATTCTTTCTTCTGCAAATCGCGCGAGGCGGTGGGCAACTGCTTTTCGTTACGCTTCGAATGGCGAAAGAAGGCTGATCGTTTTATGATTTCCCGGTCGCGAAAGCCATCTGCGACCGGGAGTTTTTTTTGCTCTTGAAAAATAATCCTGGAGACGGTCTGGCATGTCGCTTGTAACACCTTTTTCTGGTCTTCGGCCTGCGCCGGGCCATGCAGCTGACGTGTTAGCGCCGCCCTATGACGTTCTAAGCAGTGAGGAAGCACGGCGGCGCGCCGAGGGGCGACCGTGGAGCTTCCTTCATGTTTCGAAAGCGGAAATCGATCTGCCGCCTGGGACGAGCGTTGCCGCGCCGGAGGTCTATGCGAAGGCGGCGGAAAATTTGAAATCCATGTTGGCAAAAAACATTCTCCGTCGTGATCCGGTGCCTTGTTACTATATTTATCGCCTGCGAATGGGCACCCATGAACAGACCGGAATCGCCCTTGCCGCGTCCGTCGATGCCTATGATGCGGATCGGATTCGCCGCCATGAATTTACCCGGCCCAAGAAGGAAAACGACCGGGTGCGTCAGATCGAGGCATTGGACGCCCAGACGGGGCCGGTTCTGCTGGCGCATCGTCCGTCTTTAGACGTTGCCACTCTGGTTGCGCGCCTGTCCGCAGGAACGCCGGAAGACAACCTTGTCGCCGATGATGGAATCGCACACAGCATTTGGGTGGTGCGCGACGCTGCCGACATTGCGGCGATCACGGAAGCCTTTGAAGCAATGCCAACGCTTTACATTGCCGACGGCCATCACCGTTCGGCCGCGGCCTCACGCGTTGCGGCAGCGAAACGCGCCGACAATCCGGATCATCGCGGTGACGAGCCGTACAACTATTTTCTTGCCGTTGCCTTTCCCTCCGATGCGCTTCAGGTGTTTGATTACAATCGGGTTGTCCGGGATTTGAACGGCCTTGAAGCGTCGGCGTTTCTGGCGCGTGTTCAAGGGGCGTTTTCCGTCGAGGAAAGCGTCAAGGCTGTGGCCCCCGCGCGCCCGGGCGAATACGGCATGTATCTTGATGGGAAATGGTATCGGCTTGTTATTCGGACAGCGCTTGTGCCGGAGGCGGACCCCGTCGCCAGCCTTGATGTCAGCCTGCTTGCCGATCACCTGATTGCGCCTATCCTGGGCATCGAGGATCCTCGTCGTGACGACCGGATCGATTTTGTCGGCGGCATTCGCGGATTGCAGGAACTCTCCCGCCGGGTAGATAGCGGCGAGATGGCCGTTGCCTTTTCGTTGTACCCGACGCGGCTGGACGATCTGATGGCCGTTGCCGATATTGGCAAGGTGATGCCGCCAAAATCCACCTGGTTTGAGCCGAAACTCGCCGATGGGCTGATCTCGCACATGCTATCTTAATTCCGGCAGCGGGTTTTCTTCACCAGGGCGGATAGAATGCCATGACAGAACGCGTTCTCGCTATCTGTGGGCCGACTGCCAGCGGAAAATCCAGGCTTGCCCTTGCTGCTGCCGAAGCCTTCGATGGTATTGTTATCAACGCGGACAGCATGCAGCTTTACCGCGAACTTCGTATTTTGACGGCGCGGCCAAACGAGTCGGAACTTGCCCGTGCGCCGCATCGCCTCTACGGCGTTTTGCCAGCGACGACGCCTGCTTCCGCAGCGATGTGGCGGGAAATGGCGCTGGACGCGATCCGCGCTGCGACTGCGGCGGGAAAACTTCCCATCCTCGTTGGCGGCACCGGGCTTTATCTTCGCGCCCTTGCTTTCGGTCTGGCACCAGTGCCAGAGATCCCGCCCGAGATACGGGCGGATGCGGCGCGTCAGTTTCAGGCCCTTGGTAACGAAGGTTTTCACGCCATGCTTCAAAAGCGTGACCCTGAAATGGCGGCGCGCCTCCATCCTGGCGATCGTCAGCGGCTGCTGCGCGCCTGGGAGGTGGTTGCGGCGACCGGGCGCTCGCTGGCGGACTGGCAGAGGGATGCCAGCGGGGACGTGACCGTTACGCTTGTGCCTATTCTTCTCGCGCCGCCGCGCCCGGCCCTCTATGAGGCCTGCGACCGGCGTTTTCTTCAAATGATCGCAATGGGAGCCCTGGATGAGGTGGCTTCCCTGGCGGGGCTTGATCCGGCGCTGCCCCTTTGCAAGGCCGTCGGCGTGCCTGAATTGCTGCGCCATCTGGGTGGGGAAATTTCCCTTGAAGCGGCCATTTCTCTGGCCCAGCAGGCGACACGGCGCTACGCAAAGCGTCAGCTCACCTGGTTCCGCAACCAGATGGCGGATGGTTTCTGGGTGAATGAGCAATATTCAGAAAGTTTAGAGCAAAAAATCTTTTCATTTATTCGTCAGTTTCGATTGACCATAGCTGGCTGACCGACTAGGTTTGGCCGTTTGCTGGGGGAATTCGGGGGATTCCGGTCTTTTCTCCTATGGCATCTGGGCTGATGGCGACCCGGGATCGCCGATGCGGCTCGAATAAGGACGCAGGAAATGATGCAGGATCGGATGCTGGGAGCGGAAATTGTCCTTAAGGCCCTTGTTGATCAGGGGGTCGAGGTCATTTTTGGCTATCCGGGCGGCGCCGTGTTGCCGATTTACGACGCGCTGTTTCAGCAAAATAAATTGCGGCACATCCTTGTTCGTCACGAACAGGCGGCGGTGCACGCGGCGGAAGGCTACGCGCGTTCGACCGGCAAGGTGGGCGTCGTTCTCGTCACCTCCGGGCCGGGCGCGACGAATGCCGTGACCGGCTTGACGGACGCCCTGATGGATAGCGTGCCGCTTGTCTGCTTGACGGGCCAGGTGGCGACGCATCTCATCGGCAATGACGCTTTTCAGGAAGCGGACACAACGGGAATTACACGGCCGTGCACGAAGCATAATTACCTTGCGCGCGAGGTGGATACGCTTGCGCGCATTGTGCACGAGGCTTTCTATATTGCGCATACGGGTCGGCCGGGTCCGGTCGTCGTCGATTTGCCGAAAGATGTTCTGATGGCCAGCGGCCCCTATCATGGGCCTACAAATGTTGCGCACAAAACCTACAAGCCAAATGTGAAGGGGGATGTGGACGCTATACGCCAGGCGGTCGAACTGATGGGCTCGGCAAAGCGTCCGCTTATTTACTATGGTGGCGGTGTCATTAATTCTGGCCTGGCGGCGTGTCAGTTGCTGACCCAGTTTGTTGAAATGACGGGCTTTCCATGTACCAGCACCTTGATGGGGCTTGGTGGCGTCCCGGCATCGCATCCCAGTTTCCTGGGAATGCTTGGGATGCACGGCACCTTTGAAGCAAATCTGGCGATGCATGATTGCGATGTCATGATCAACATTGGCGCCCGCTTTGACGATCGTGTCACCGGGCGGCTGGATGCATTTTCGCCGGGGTCGAAAAAAATTCACATCGACATCGATCCGTCCTCCATCAACAAAAACGTTGAGGTGGATATTCCGATTATTGGCGATGTCGCCCATGTTCTGGAAGACATGATCAAATTCTGGAAGGCGTCTCAGGCGCGGCCAGATAGGAAAGCGTTGAAGGCGTGGTTTGAAAAAATTGCCACATGGCAGGCGAGGGATTGCCTTCGCTTTACCCAATCCGGTGATCGGATCAAGCCGCAATATGCCATTCAACGGCTTTATGAGTTGACGAAAGACCGCGAGGCTTATGTCTCGACGGAAGTCGGGCAGCATCAAATGTGGGCCGCCCAGTACTACAAGTTTGAATCCCCGCGCCACTGGATGACGTCCGGCGGGCTTGGGACGATGGGCTATGGCCTGCCGGCGGCGATCGGGGCGCAAATCGCCCACCCGGAATCGCTGGTAATCGATATTGCAGGCGAAGCTTCCATCCTGATGAATATTCAGGAAATGTCGACAATCGCCCAGCACCAGTTGCCGGTAAAAGTCTTCATTATCAACAATGAATATATGGGGATGGTTCGCCAATGGCAGGAACTGATGCATGGGGGCCGCTATTCTGAAAGCTATTCGGAGGCCTTGCCGGATTTTGTGAAGCTTGCGGAAGCTTTCGGCGCTTCGGGGTTGCGTGCGACAAAGCCGGAGGAGGTCGACCCGATTATCCGGGAAATGCTTGCCATTGATGGGCCGGTTATCGTTGACGTTCGCGTGGATCCTGAGGAAAATTGTTTTCCGATGATCCCTGCCGGTGCCCCCCATAATGAGATGCTGCTTGGGCCGGAAGACGTGTCGCGCAGGGTTTTGGATGAAGGAAAATCCCTTGTTTAGAGGGGCGTCTGTTGAGGCGGATTGCGTGATCGACCAAGGTTGGAAACGTGGATAAAGTTGCAAAACATACAATCGGCGTGCTTGTCGATAACGAGGCGGGGGCGCTTGCTCGCGTTGTCGGACTTTTTTCCGGTCGCGGCTATAATATTGAAAGCCTCACCGTTGCAGAAATTGATGGGGAGAAGGCGCTTTCCCGGATTACGATTGTTACGTCCGGCACGCCCATGGTAATCGAGCAGATCAAGACACAGCTTAACCGGCTTGTGCCTGTGCATCAGGTGAGCGATCTTACGACCGATGGGCCTTCGGTTGAACGGGAGCTTGCCCTTATCAAAGTTGCAGGCGGCGGCGAACAGCGCGTCGAATCTTTGCGAATTGCGGACATTTTTCGTGCGCGCGTTGTCGATAGCACAAGCCATTCTTTTGTTTTCGAAATGACAGGCTCGACGGACAAACTAAATGCTTTTATCAGTTTAATGCTCCCATTGGGACTTATCGACGTCTCGCGTACCGGCGTCGTTGCGATCTCAAGAGGGTCCAAACCGTTATAGAAGGAATGCTTTATGCGCGTTTATTATGATCGTGATGCTGATGTAAATCTCATCAAGTCAAAGAAGGTGGCCATTGTTGGCTATGGCAGTCAGGGGCATGCTCACGCGAACAATTTAAAAGACAGCGGTGTGAAGAACGTTCGCGTCGCGTTGCGCCCGGATTCAGGCAGCGTTAAAAAGGCGAAGGATGCGGGGCTTGAGGTTGTCACGCCTAGCGAAGCGGCAAAATGGGCGGACGTGCTCATGCTTCTCACGCCGGACGAAATTCAGGCCAGCGTCTACCATGACGAGCTTGTTGAGAACATGCCGGAAGGGGCGGCCCTTGCGTTTGCCCATGGCTTGAACATTCATTTCAATCTGATCGAACCCCGGCCGGATCTGGACGTTTTCATGATTGCGCCGAAGGGGCCTGGTCACACCGTGCGTTCGGAATATCAGCGCGGCGGTGGCGTGCCTTGCCTGGTCGCGGTAGAGCAGGATGCATCCGGCAATGCCCTTGATGTTGCCCTTTCCTACGGTTCTGCAATTGGCGGCGGTCGGGCCGGCATTATCGAAACCAGTTTTCGGGAAGAGTGCGAAACCGATCTCTTTGGCGAACAGGCCGTGCTGTGCGGTGGGTTGACCGCTCTTATCCGGGCGGGTTTTGAAACGCTGACCGAGGCAGGCTATGCGCCGGAGATGGCGTATTTTGAATGCCTTCATGAGGTGAAGCTAATCGTCGATCTCATCTATGAGGGCGGCATCTCAAACATGCATTATTCCATTTCGAACACGGCGGAATATGGCGAATACCGCAGTGGGCCGCGCATTGTGAACGCCGAGGTAAAGGCAGAGATGAAGCGCGTGCTCGACGACATCCAGTCGGGGCGCTTTGCCAGGGACTGGGTGCTGGAAAATAAAGCCAGTCAGGCGAATTTCAAGGCCATGCGCCGCCAGTCAGCGGAGCATCCCATTGAGGCGGTCGGCGAAAAGCTTCGGGCGATGATGCCCTGGATTACCGAGAAAAGCCTCGTCGACAAGGCAAAGAACTAACCAGCCCTTTCTATCCGTCCCATGCGCGGCCATCGGGTCGCGTGCGGGGCGGACGCATTCCTGTACCGAACGGTCCAAAAGTGCCATATTGGGAAACCGATATTGGAAGGTCCTCTGTTGGGGCGCGATGATCGGGACGGGTTGCGTAGATGGTTCGCCCACGGGAATTCGACACAAGCGAAGCGCTGGATCAGGCGCTGCATGCCTTTCGGGAGAAAGGCTATGCGGCGACGTCTCTGCGTGACTTGATCGCGCGGATGGGCATCAGCAAAAGCAGCTTTTACGAGGCCTTTGGCAGCAAGCGCGCGCTCTTCCTTGCGGTTCTGGACCGCCATGGCGAAAGGAACCTGGAGCAGACCAAAGCGCACCTTGATGGGGACGTTTCGCCACGCCAGGCGATTGCGGATTTCTTCGGCATGGCCGTTGACGGGCTGTTGACGCAAGAGGGCCGGCATGGCTGTCTGGCGGTTAATATTGCTATTGAACTTGCCGCCCACGACCCTGAGGTAGCGGCGAGGGTGAATGCGATCTTTGAACGCATGGCATCGGCGCTGCAACAGGTCATCGCCCGCGGCCAGGCGGCTGGCGAAATTCGTGCGGACCGCAGTTCCGGCGTGCTTGCGGGCTATTTGGTGAGCAGCCTTAGCGGCCTGCGCGTTCAGGGCAAGGCAAGGCCGGACCGGGCCGCGCTGAACGATATTGCGCGCATCACATTGGCGGCCCTCGACAGGTAAGCGCCTCATTCTGAACCGATCGGTTCAAAGTGTTTTATACATTCACACACAAGCGACCAAACCCTTCGGGCCAGTTTTTTTCAGGCTTTTCTCCTCAATGTTCTGAACCGATCGGTTCGTATAGCCTGCTCTTTCCGATGGCCTGGTCCAGAAAAAAAGAAGAAAATTGCCCGGATTGTTGCAAAAAGGCTTGCAGAAGCGCACATTCTTCAGGCGTACAAAGAAAGTGTTAACCAATTTTGTTGACAATCCCTCTTGGTTGCTCATCCCAACCGCAAGGGATGTAAGGCAATTTTCTGGTTCGACTCTGGTTCGGCAATGGCTCTGGAACAACAACTTCAGGGTTAACGGGAAGATGGCAGGCATGTTTGCATGTTTCAAAAATGGCGTTGCTTCGGCACCCTTTCGGGTGGTCGTTTCGCACGGGGTCCGCGCTATGGCCGCTTTCCGGGTTGGTTTTTTTCAGATTTTTTCCTCGTCCTCATTCGTTGTGAATTTGGGCGCGAAGATTCTTCGACTTAGGCGCCCTGGGCGTTGTCGGCATATGCCGGCGGACGTTCAGGGGTTTCTTTTTCAGGCCTGATATCAACACGAAGAATCTGAAGGAACATTCCGATGAACAGCCACACAGACAAAGACCGAATTATTATTTTTGATACGACCTTGCGCGACGGCGAACAATCGCCCGGCGCGTCGATGAATCTCGAGGAAAAACTGCGCATTGCGCAAGCGCTGGCCGACCTTGGCGTCGATGTGATTGAAGCGGGGTTTCCAGTCGCCTCGAAGGGCGATTTCGAGGCGGTGCAGCAAATCTCCAGGACGATCGACGGACCGATCATTTGTGGTCTGGCGCGTTCGAGCCGCGAGGACATCGAGCGGGCCGCGGAGGCGCTGAAGCCCGCGAAGCGAAAACGCATTCACACATTTATTTCGACCAGTCCTCTGCACATGAAATACAAGCTGCAAATGGAGCCGGATGCCGTTCATGAAGCGGTGATCGCCAGCGTTTCTCATGCCCGGAATTTTACGGACGATGTTGAATGGTCCTGCGAGGATGGATCGCGGAGCGAACGGGATTTTCTTTACCGCTGCATTGAAAGTGCGATCAAGGCCGGGGCGACGACCATCAATGTCCCCGACACGGTCGGCTATGCGGTGCCAGATGAATTCGCGGATTTAATTGCCTCGATCATGAACCAGGTGCCGAACATCGATAAAGCGGTTCTTTCCGTGCATTGTCACAATGACCTTGGCCTGGCCGTTGCAAATTCGATCGCGGCAATCCAAATGGGTGCACGCCAGGTCGAATGTACGGTAAACGGCCTGGGCGAGCGGGCCGGCAATGCGGCGATGGAAGAGATCGTTATGGCGCTTCATACGCGCGCAGACGTGCTTGGCTATACGACGGGAATCAAAACGGAAAACATCACGAAAACCTCACGGCTTGTCTCGACGATCACCGGTTTTACAATTCAGCCGAACAAGGCCATCGTTGGGGCGAATGCGTTTGCCCATGAATCCGGTATTCACCAGGACGGCATGCTGAAACATGCCGGTACTTACGAGATCATGACACCGGAATCGGTCGGCTTGACCAAGTCGACACTGGTCATGGGCAAGCATTCCGGTCGTCACGCTTTTCGAGTGAAACTGAAAGGTTTCGGTTACGAGCTTGGCGACAATGCCATCGAAGACGCCTTCCGGCGGTTTAAAGACCTCGCCGACAAGAAGAAGGATATCTACGACGAGGACATTATCGCGCTTGTTGACGATGCGCTGATGCAGGTGAACAACCGGATCAAATTTGTAAGTTTGCGAGTCGTGTGTGGCTCGACAGGCCCACAGACGGCAGCGCTTGAGCTGGAAATCGATGGGCAGACGCACAAGACGACGGCAACCGGGGATGGGCCGGTCGATGCGACCTTTAACGCCATTCGTGAGCTGTTTCCCCATGACGCGCAGTTGCAGCTTTATCAGGTGCACGCGGTAACCAGGGGAACGGACGCGCAAGCTGAAGTCACGGTGCGGCTGGAAGAGAATGGCAAGACAGTGAACGGTCAGGGGGCAAACACGGATACGCTGGTAGCTTCCGCGCGCGCCTATATTAATGCGTTGAATAAGTTGCTCGTCAAACGGGAGAAGACAGCCCCGGCGGCTCTTACAGCTTAGGCGACGCATCACAGAAATGTTGCGGGGAACGCCATTGTTCGTCGTATGACAGAAATTAGGGTGAGGTAAAATGTTTTCCAAACTACTCGGCATGATATCGGCGGACATGGCCATCGATCTGGGTACGGCAAATACGTTGGTCTATGTACAGGGCCAGGGCATCGTGTTGAATGAGCCCTCTGTCGTGGCGATCGCTACCGTGAAAGGCCGCAGGCGAGTTCTTGCCGTTGGCGACGAAGCGAAAATGATGTTGGGGCGTACGCCTGGAAACATCGAGGCAACGCGCCCGCTGCGCGATGGGGTGATTGCCGATTTCGACGTTGCCGAGGAAATGATCAA